>VCMI01000077.1 GCA_006222135.1 Thiomicrorhabdus sp.
ACACGACGACTGATCGAACATCTAGAATCGCTCGCTTCATTAAAGTTAACACGAGAAAGTCAGACATCGTTAGCGCTGTCATCATTGAGCAATTACGAGCTTTAAACAGGCCTGTTCATTCATTAACTTCAGATAATGGCAAAGAGTTTTCACAATACCAAACGATGGCAAAAGAGCTTGGGACAGATTTTTATTTTGCCCACCCTTACTCTTCTTGGGAGCGTGGAACCAATGAAAATACCAATGGATTGTTAAGACGATTCTTTCCAAAAGGAACAGACTTCGATAAAGTAACTCAGGAAGAAATTGATTGGGTTGTTGATAAGCTCAACAATCGCCCAAGAAAGTGTTTAGGATTCAGAACACCTAATGAGGTGTTCTGGGAAATTAAAACTGTTGCACTTACGACTTGAATGTATCCCTTCAATAAACCGTTCAATTCTAGATTTTTCGTTACCGACATAATCTACTTATCCTTATCAAGCCCCCTTAAATAATTTTAGTTATCTAGGAGAGCTATTTCCAGAGTGGTTATGATGAGGCGTTTTCTATATGGCCAATTTCCCCAAGAATTTTCTCAATCTGTTGGCGCTGTGGTCGGTAGCTTCTCGGTGCGTCAGCTGGACTGCCATTGCTTAAAGAGCCCGAACAAGTCAATCGATAGACATTAGGCTGTTGTTTTGATTGTAAATAGAGATGAACCAAATCCATGGTTTCAGAACGTTCATAGCCACCGAGAGCCAACATCTTTGCAGAAACACCATCGGTCATGGTGGTTGGTGCGATTGAATCGTTCATTGCCAGTTGTATGGGCTGGTTTCGTAACGCAATCATCTCTTCATCGATATTCACCTGGGTGATGATAAAGCGTTTCGGCTGAATAGTTTGCGACTGTTCACTTAAATTACGTACTTCAATACGGCAATGCGGTTCACGACGATTAAATGAACCGCCCGTTACTTCACCAAACTGAATAAAACTTCGGCTGTGATTGGGACTGATTGTCAAAGGGGTTTCCAATACAAAAACCTCACCTGCTTGGATATCCATTAAAGATTTTGGTGGCGTAAGAGCGCACGATGAGAGCGCAAAAACGCTTATCAACCCGAGGAAAGCGACACCTTTGTTTATCTGAATCATTTGGTTCCTCTCAAAGTGACCAGGCCTGGTCATTTATATTTTGTAAGGTTATATCATCTGCTTAAGAGTGCACTTAGGCAACAAGAAATTGCTTATAGTAAAAGATTGAACTATTTTATAGAAATTACGTACGACCACAATAGAGCTGATGTGCCTTAAAAGTGAGTTCGGCTATACGGATAGGTCTAAGAGCATTTAGGAGTCCTGGAGTCTTTAAAATGAGCTACAAAGGCCTTTCGATAAGCGAACTAGATTGATTATATTAGGCAATGACTGACACTGTTGGTCTGTGTGATAGGAGTGAATGCATCTTACGTCTGCGTGAATTTCAGACATAAAAAAGCACGGTAGGACCGTGCTTTTAACTGTGCTTTTTCTGTGGGTTTGTTATTTAGCCGCTTTGGCCTGTGCAACCCAACCATCAAACGTTTTTTGATGAGCTTTGATCCATGCATCAACATGACGATTAATATCGACCATTGTGTTTTGACCATTTTTAATCAGTTGATTTTGCGCAGAGATGTCGTTAACGTCAACGTGCATAACAGAGAACAGTTTTGCAACATCTGGGTGTTTGTCACCGATTGAATGGTTTCCAACAATGCGCATAGCATTGACATTAAAGCCATAGTTAGCACCATTTGATAAAGAGGTGTCTTTGGTTATTGGGTGAGCCGTATGAGTCACTTCTAACCAAACTGTATCTCTACCTGGGACCAAAATGCCTGAAACCCAGTAAGGTGTCCAAGTATAGTAAAGAATTGGCTTGCCTTGCTCAAAGTTTGTGATGGTTTCAGAGATGATCGCTGAGTATAAACCTTGGTTGTGTGTGACGGAGTCACGTAGACCAAATTCATTTAACTGATACTCAATAACTTTCTCACAACCCCAGCCTGGATTACAGCCTGCAAGATCGGCTTTGCCATCGCCGTCATTATCAAAGAGCTTGGCAATCTTTGGATCTTTTAAATCATTAATATATTTAATGTCGTATTTTTCAGCTGTTTTTTATCAATCAGGTAACCCTGTGCACAACCTTCTACTAAATTCCCCTGTCGATAAAAAACCTTATCGCCGCCTAATTTGGCATACATCGCGTTATGTAAAGGTTCCCAGTTCACCGCCATAAAGCTGATGTCGTCAGACTCTGCTTCTTGCGAAATCTGTTGATAAGCCACAGCATAAGAAACTTCCTTAATGCTATCTACATCATGGCCAAGTTCAGCCAATGCACGATTTACAATTTCTGTTTGGAATGTTTCTTCGGCGATAGACCCTTGAAAAGGGGTTACCTTTGCGGCCAAAGCAGATTGGCTCGCTGAAGCCACTAATAGAGTGGCTGAAAGAATGAGCGGTAATTTTTTCATAAGATTATCCTTTGTTTTGAAGTCTTGGAATGAACTTGAGTATCCACCAAAGTGGTTCACGTTGGTACCAGTGAGTGCTGGCATCCTTGTTGGGTTTTCCCATTGATTGCGTGATTCTATCTAGCATGATTGCGAGTAATACAATGGATAAGCCACCAATGGCCGCTAGACCCATATCTAGACGTCCAATCCCTCGCAATACCATCTGACCTAAGCCGCCCACGGCAATCATTGAAGCAATGACCACCATTGAGAGCGAAAGCATTAGGTTTTGGTTAACGCCGGCCATAATGGTCGGTTTAGCCACCGGAAGCTCGATTTTGAATAGCATTTGTAATGGATGTGCTCCATACGCTTGTCCTGCTTCAATTAAATCGGCCGGTACCTGACGAATCCCTAAGCTCGTTAGACGAACTAATGGAGGGAGTGCAAAGATAATGGTTACAACGACCCCAGGCACATTACCAATACCAAATAGCATGACAATTGGTATTAGGTAAACAAAGGCTGGGGTAGTCTGCATAGCATCGAGTATCGGCATGAGGATGGCCTGAACTCGATCAGATTTCCCCATCCAAATTCCAAGAGGTATCCCCACGAGCATACTAAACAGTACCGCCGTAAAGACCAGTGCCAATGTGACCATGGTCTCTGACCAAGCCCCAAGCAGACCAATAATTAAAAGGGAGGCGGCACTGAGTATTCCCAGTTTACGTCCCCCAATTTGCCAGGCAAATACTGTGAAAAAAACCAGTACAACTAATGGATTTAAGCTTTGTAGAAAGGTTTCTAAGGCCGTCAGTATGACATCAATAGGAATACGAATCGCTTGAAATACATCACGAAAATTGTCAACGAGCCAACCAAGGCCATTTTCAACCCAGTTATCCAGTGGAATCATTTTTTCGGCAAATGGATCAGTCCAAGAAAATGCTGTTTGTGTATTATCAACGGTACCCGCTTGGCTTAGCCAGTCTGCTTGTGGTGCTGCGCTTTGACTGGTTGTCGCTTCTGTTGTTCCCCAGGCGCTTGAAGCAGGTTCAGCCACTTCATTTGCTCCCACAGAACTGCTAGTGGATTCCGGCTGTGAAGCCGTCCCCCATGGATTATTATCAGGCATAGAGTCTTCCTAGTTAGGATCTAAGGCTTTAAGGAGTTTAGTGCGGGTCATTATTCCAATAAGTTGCTTATTTTCATTGATAACGGGCAAAGGACAAGGTGCCTCAGCCATTAGGCCAATGATGTCATTTAATGGAGTGTCAGCATCAATGGTCGTTACACCTTTAAGATAAGAGTCTTCGACTTTATCTGTGCCTTTTGCGGCAAGTAGCATGCTCTCAAGAGTTGAAACACCAATAAACTGCTTGTCGCTTGTCGTGACATAAGCATAATCATGATCTGAATCGTCTAAGAGACGGCTCAAAGTTTTTAGTCCTTGGCTCTGCTTTTTGGGCACAGAAAAGAACTTGCGATTAATGATGTTTTTGGCTGAGAGCACTTCACTCATCGAGACGCCTTTAAAGAAAGACTCGACATAAGGTGTTTCTGGATTTCGCAAAATCTCCTCAGGTGTGCCAACTTGTACAATATTACCCTGTTCCATAATGGCAATGCGATCACCTATCCGCATAGCTTCATCTAGATCGTGGGAAATAAAAATAATCGTACGTTGGGTTTTTCTTGTAACTTGACCAGTTCATCTTGCATTTCAGTTCGAATTAACGGGTCAAGTGCTGAGAAGGCTTCATCCATCAACATGATTTCTGAGCCAGTGGCTAACGCTCTAGCAATCCCTACCCTTTGCTGCATTCCGCCGGATAGTTCCGATGGATATGAGTTGGCATGAGTCCCTAAGCCGACCTGCTCTAAAGATGCTAGAGCTTGTTTTTGCGCTTGAGTTTTACTAAATCCATCAAGCGTTAGGCCAAAGGCGGCATTTTCAATCACGCTCATATGTGGCAAGAGCGCAAAAGATTGGAATACCATCGATATCTTCTTACGGCGCGCTTTTCGCAGCTGACTATCTGACATTTGAGTAATGTTTTCACCATCAATCCAAACATTGCCTTGAGTCGGTTCGATTAAGCGGTTTAACAGACGCACAAGGGTCGATTTACCTGACCCCGACAGCCCCATGACGACAAAAATCTCACCCGAATAAACTTCAAAGCTGGCATTATTGACCCCGACGGTGTTACCCGTTTTGGCAAAAATAGCATCTTTATCGAGGCCTTCATTTACAAGCTCGATTGTTTTTTTAGGGTGATCCCCGAAAACCTTAAAAAGGTTTTCAACTTTGAGTTTAACGGTTTGTTTAGTCATCTTTAAAAGTCGTATCTTGCACCAATGGCTAAAGCAGAACCATTGGTTACATTTGAACCTAGGGCACTATACTCAACAGCGTCTTGAGTATAAATAGCATAGGCACGTTCTTCATAAAAATACTCAACAAAAACCTTTAGGTTTTTGGTGTATTGATAGTCTGCCCCGAGGTGGTATGAGTCGCCTTGGTAATATGCAGTTGAATCATTTGTTATATCACCTTTCGCATAGTGGGCTTTAAAGGTGTAATCGTTAAGCTGGTATGACGCATACAAGTTATACATCATTGGATCAACACCGATGGTGGTTTCGTCTGGTGAATCCAGTTGCTCTACCTTTGTTGCAAAACGCCAAGGCCCTGTGGTGTAAGCAGCGGATGCACCCAGTAAGTCTGCTTTTCCATTGTAAGTGTCTTGATAAGCCACTGCGAGGCTTAACCCATCCAGTGAGTAGTTTAAAGAAGCCTGAGTAGTATCTAAATAAGTCTCATCTCCCCCATCAACTAAATCTACCATGGATGCCGTTGCGCTGAACCCTGAAAAGCTTGGAGTTGTGTAGGTGGCCGCTTCACGTCTGAAGCCTGCATAGGTTGCAAATCCAGAGTAGAAAGAGCTGAAGTAATCAACTGGATAGGCTACAGCGTTGTAATAAGCTAACCATTGCTTACCGATTGCCACTGAACCCCAATCCCCTGTAGCTGTTAACTTATATACTCTAGGAGCGCTTTGGTCTTTGTAATCGAAAAAAGAAGGATCTTCCGATCGCATTTGTGGAACGTTGAAAGGGATTTCAAGTTTGGCACCAAGTGTAGTGCCATTGCTTAAAGGATAAGTTGCGATAACGCCAAAACGTGAATAAGCATCTTTAACGCCTGAGTAAGAATTATCTTCCCCAGCATCTACCGAAGATTGATCTACCGTTACAGATTCAGCTTGTGCTCTAATTGATCCATAAGGCTCTACAGTAAGTTCTGCAAAAACAGGGGATGAGGCTAAGCAAATAGCCGATGCGATAAGTGTCTTTTTCATGGATTAATCCTTAATATTTATTCATTATTTATTCATTATTTTTAATAGAATACCATAAATTTTAATAAACTACTTTTTATTCAAGGGGTATGCCGGTGTGCAGAAGGCTTCATAACGCCTCTAACTACGGTTCCTATAGTAGTTAGAGCGCTCTAGGTTTTTTTTGAAAAAGCAGGATATAATTTTGTTAATTTCCTTTAAAATTGGATTTTTTTTGGCTCTTTTTCATCTTCTGGTTTAGTTTCAAGGCCTTATTCTTTTGAATTTTATGCATATAGTTTGTTAGCCGTGATGGTCGTCGTTACTGAATGTCTTATTTTTTGACGGGATTTGCGACTGATGAAATCAGCTTTATTAAGTAATATACACATTATATACGTTAAAAAAAGCATGGCTCTATAAGTGGTCTGAGGGTCTTTTAAAAAGCCAGTTTTCAAAAAAACCGCTAGCGTTAGTTTGTGCTAAAATAGGCTACTTATTTTTTGAATACGCAAAGCAACAAAACTTGTAAAAATACCGGTTTTTTGTAGGGTTAATTTAGTGGTGATGTTTGGCATCGCAGGGGTTGAAGAATGGAACAGTCGTTTACCAGTTATGATGTGATTGTGGTCGGTGGTGGCCATGCAGGGACAGAGGCGGCATTAGCGTCTGCACGTATGGGTTTAAAGACCATTTTACTGACACATAATATTGATAGTCTTGGGCAGATGTCCTGTAATCCTGCGATTGGCGGGATCGGTAAGGGTCACTTGGTCAAAGAGATTGATGCTTTGGGTGGCGCAATGGCGATGGCAATTGATGAGGCCGGTATTCAGTTCCGAACGTTAAATGCTTCAAAAGGCCCTGCTGTTCGAGCCACGCGAGCTCAGGCTGACCGTGTTTTATATAGCCAAGCAATTCGTGTGCGTTTAGAGAATCAAGAAAATTTGAGTATTTTCCAGCAACCGGTTGAAGATGTCATTTTAGAAGGCGATAACATTCGCGGTGTTGAAACCAAGATGGGGCTTAAGTTCTATGCCAATCAAGTGGTTTTGACGGTCGGAACTTTCCTGGCGGGTCGCATTCATATTGGTCTAGAAAACTATGAAGGGGGTCGTGCCGGTGATGAGCCAGCCAACCGTCTTGCGGCACGTTTACGTGAATTGGCATTGCCCGTGGGTCGTCTAAAAACGGGGACGCCACCGCGTATTGATGGACGAACAGTCGATTATAGTGCGATGCAGATTCAGGAAGGTGATGTGCCGGTTCCTGTGTTTTCATATATGGGCAAAGCGTCTATGCATCCTCAGCAGATGCCCTGTTATATCACCTACACCAATCCGCAAACGCACGATGTTATTAGAGCCTCTTTAGATCAGTCGCCGATGTATTCTGATCAAGGTGAAATTGACAGTGTTGGCCCAAGATATTGCCCGTCGATAGAAGATAAGGTTTTGCGTTTTGCGGACAAAGATCAGCATCAAGTTTTTATCGAGCCAGAAGGTTTAACGACCAATGAGTTGTATCCGAATGGGATTTCAACCAGCTTGCCATATGAAACGCAGGTGAAAATTGTACAATCCATGAAAGGCTTGGAAAACGCTCAAATCATGCGTCCCGGTTACGCCATTGAGTATGATTATTTTGACCCACGTGCTTTGAAGCCAACATTAGAGACCGAAGCGATTCACGGTCTTTTTTTTGCAGGGCAAATTAACGGCACGACCGGTTACGAAGAAGCGGCGGCGCAAGGTATTTTGGCCGGCATTAACGCTGGCCGTCGTGCGCAGTTAAAAGATCAGTGGTATCCACGCCGTGATGAAGCCTATTTGGGTGTTTTGGTAGATGATTTAGTCACTATGGGCACCAAAGAGCCTTATCGCATGTTTACCTCTCGTGCAGAGTATCGATTGATGTTACGTGAAGACAATGCCGATCAGCGTTTAACAGCGATTGCGCGAGAGATGGGCTTAATTGATGACGAGCGCTGGGTGGCTTATCAAGGTAAATTAGAGTCGCTAGAGAAAGAGGTCGCGCGTTTAAAGGATACTTGGATTTATCCTTCGCACCCAGAAGCGAAACAGGCTGAAGGACTAATGGATTTGCCTTTGAGTAAAGAGCAGACTTTATTTGATTTATTAAAACGTCCAAAGGTCGCTTACAATGCGTTGGCAGAATTGGACGTATTTGGTGAGGGAATTTTGGATGCCACTGTGGTCGATCAAATAGAGATACAAGCTAAGTATTCAGGTTATATTGATCGTCAAATGCAACAGATTGAAAAAGTGAACCGTTCTGAATCAGTGGAAATTCCAACGGATTTGGATTTGGATAGTATTTCAGGCCTTTCAAATGAAGTGAAGCAGAAAATACGGGATCATAAACCCGCTAACTTGGGAATGGCGAGTCGTGTTCAAGGAATTACACCCGCTGCAATTTCTATTTTATTGATTGCGATCAAAAAAGCACGGGCAAGTGGTGGTCAGAGCCTTAAAAACTCTGACGTAGAGCCGGCTGTTAAAGAATCTTAAGGAGAGCGTCCTTTATTAGGCGTTTTGTACAAAATAATTTTTTAGGTAATTTATGACGCTTACAGCATTAAAACCCCAATTAGAAGCGGGCTTGGCGGAGCTTGATTTATCATTAACGGATACTCAGGTTAATCAGCTGATTCAATATTTGACCTTATTAGAAAAGTGGAATAAAGTTTATAACTTAACGGCCATTCGTGATCCTAAAGAGATGTTGACGAAACATCTCTTAGACAGCTTGGCCGTGGTGCCATTTATTACAGGTCAGCGTATTATTGATGTTGGAACGGGTGGTGGTTTGCCAGGCATTCCGTTGGCAATCTGTTTTCCCGATAAAACAGTTGATCTATTAGACAGTAATAGCAAAAAAACTCGTTTTTTAATTCAAGCTAAGGCGGAGTTAGGGTTGGTCAACAGCCAGGTGATTCATGACCGTGTCGAAAATTACCAGCCTACATTAGGCTATGATGCTGTCATTTCACGCGCTTTCGCCTCAATGCAAGATATGCTGCACTGGACAGATCATCTGCTATCAGAGAAGGGCGCTTGGTGGGCTATGAAGGGGCAACAAGAGTTTGAGGATTTAACAACTCTACCAGGCCTGGTCACTATTGAAGAGACGATTCGGTTGAAAATACCGGGGTTGGCTGCGGAGCGTATGCTCATTAAGGCTTTAAAGCAAAAGCAGTAACCGTTACAAGACAATGATTCTAGCAAAACAACAGTAAGCAATAAATAAGGACAGTACGTGGGAAGAGTGATTGCAATTGCCAACCAAAAAGGCGGCGTAGGGAAGACCACTTCTAGCGTAAATTTGGCAGCCGCCTTAGCTCGTTTGGGTAAAAATGTTCTGTTGATCGATTTAGATCCTCAAGGCAACGCGACGGTTTCCGTAGGTGTCAATAAGGATGAGCTTAATGCTTCGATCTTTGAAGTATTGGTTGGGGATTGTAAAACCAAGGCGGCTATTGTTCGGGTCGAACAAACCGGTATTGATTTGCTGCCCGCCAATGGGGATTTAACCGCGGCTGAAGTCGTCCTGTTAGAAGACGGTATGGGGCCAAAACGGCTGCGTAAGGCTTTGAAGAAGGTGCGTGACCAGTATGATGCGATCATTATAGATTGTCCTCCAACGCTCAATATGCTGACCTTAAATGCTTTAACGGCGGCGGATGGCATTGTGGTTCCCGTCCAGTGTGAGTTCTTCGCATTGGAAGGGTTGTCTTCTTTAATGAGTACGATCGACACAGTCCAAAGCGAGTTAAATCCCGATTTACATATAGACGGTTTACTAAGAACCATGCATGATCGTCGTAACAATTTAGCGAACGATGTCTCTGATCAGTTAGTAACTCATTTTGGGGTGAAGGTATTTCAAACGATTGTTCCTCGAAATGTACGTCTCGCCGAGGCGCCAAGTCATGGCGAGTCGATTTTAGATTATGATGTCGCATCCAATGGTGCAATTGCCTATTTGGCATTGGCAAACGAGTTAACTCGTAAAACGCAGCTGTAACACAAAATCAGATAGTCAATAAAGGTAGAGTTTACGTGGTTAAGAAACGTTCAGGAATGGGAAAGCTGGGTATTCACGCTATGATTGGCGCAAAGCAGAAGGTGGATAATAGCAGTGCTGATTTACGCATTGAGAAGGTGGCGCTTTCTCAGCTACAACCAGGTCAATATCAGCCTAGGCAGCAGTTCAATGATGAATCACTGCAAGAGTTAGCAGAGTCGATTAAGGTGCAGGGTGTTGTCCAACCTATTATTGTCCGTCCTATAGGCGCTGATAAGTATGAGATAATCGCTGGAGAGCGACGCTGGAGAGCTTCAAGGTTAGCTGGGCTTGATAAAGTGCCCGTGGTTATTCGCCAAGCAGACAGCCAGGCGACACTGGCCATGGCGTTGATTGAAAATATTCAGCGTGAAGATCTTAATCCGATCGAAACGGCCATTGGTCTACAACGTTTATTAAAAGAATTTGAGTTAACTCAGCAGTCTGTTGCCGATGCCGTAGGACGTTCCCGAGCCGCCGTATCCAATCTATTGAGATTATTAAAGTTGCCTGAAGATATTCAGAACAACTTACATGATGGTCTATTGAGTATGGGGCATGCCAGAGCGATTATTAGCTTGCCAGAACAGGTACAGAAGGAGCTTGCTAATAAGTCGATTGACAAAGGCTGGTCGGTCCGTGAGATCGAAGAGGCGGCTCAACAGTTTTTAGTGCCTAAGAAATTAATAAGTGCGGCAAAGAAAAAAGCCGTGTCTGGATTTGATGAGGTGCTATTGAAGCAGGGTGAATTGGCGGCCAGAATTTCAGCGCCTGTTAAAATAAGTCATCGAGAAAATGGTCGTGGCAAAATTGAAATTAGTTATCAAGACATGGACGAGCTCAATCGATTATTAAATTTATTTTGAGTGAATCGGAGTCTATAAGAATATTTAATGGAACGGTCATCTTTGTTTTTATGTACATGTTGTGGTTTGTAAACTGATTATCACAGTATATAGTTGTAAAGCAGGGTATTAAAGAGAAAACGACAAATTTACGTTTAAGTACGCTGGCTTTTAGGGTCATAAACCATTATCATGAGCGCCCATTTAGCTTGAATTGAGTGTGACTAAAAAGTATCATTAGCGGAGTTTGCCATCGGATGAGTGAGTCAAATAAAACCAAACCTGATAGAGAGCAAACAAAGCCACCTGGCGCAGCGGCGAATTATTTACTGATTAGCGCAGGGTCGATATTTACATCGATGCTTATTGCAGGCTTTATTGTGGGCTATATGTTGGATCAATTTTTTGATACCACGCCCCTGTTTTTCCTCAGTTGTGCGGTATTAGGCTTTATTGGGGGAATACAAAAGGTTCATCAGCTGACTAAGCGATTAGATCCACCGCTGAAAGAGAAAGAGAGTGAAGATGATCAAAAATCTTGATAAAGCTTTCAAAATTCAGGGGCTGATTGGATTGATAATGGTTGCAATTTTTGCAACTCAAGGCCATGCGATAGGCGCAGGCTACGGTTTTTTATAGGGATCATGAATGTAGTGATGCTCAGTTTTACATTTAGTAAAGCCAGTGCTCGTGCAGAAGATGATCCAAAAACCGGAATACTAATTTTATATATGAGTGCAGTGATTAGATTTGTTCTATTAGCTGTGTTATTTGTTTTAGGGCTGTCTTTCCTCGATGTGAGTCAAGCTTTCCCAGTCGTATTAACCTTTGTGTTGATGCAACTAGGACAGCTTTTCAATCTGAAGGGTAAAAGACGTTTGACTGATTAAGGAGTAGACCATTGAGTGCTGAAAAGATGGGAACTGTCGAGTATATTCAACATCACTTGACAAACAATAGCATTGGTGAGGGTTTTTGGACTCTTAACTTAGATACCATAGTAGTAAGTGTTTTGCTGGGTGCATTGATTGTATTTGTATCAGCTCGTCTTGGTAGACAGCTTTCAACAGAAGAACCTGGTGGGTTTCAAAACTTTGTAGAGTCAATTTTAGACTTCGTTGCAACCAACGTTAGAGATGCATTTCCTGGTCATAACCCATTGATTGCACCCTTAGCGCTAACGATTTTTATCTGGGTCTGGTTAATGAACTTCATGGATATGATTCCAGTCGATTTATTCCCATATTTGTTTCAGTTGATTACCGGTGATTCTCATGCGTTCTTGAAAATTGTCCCTACAACAGATTTAAATACGACTTTGGCTATGTCTTTAACAGTGTTTATACTGATTATTTTCTATAGCATAAAAATTAAGGGTGTGTGGGGCTTCACTAAGATGTTCCTTTTCCACCCTTTTGGAAAGTTCTTCGTACCTGTGAATATCGTAATGACATTCATTGAAGAAATTTCAAAACCACTTTCTCTTGCTTTGCGACTGTTCGGTAACATGTTCGCAGGGGAACTTGTATTCCTACTGATCGCTTTGATCGGTGGAACTTTAGCAGTGGGTGCCGCTGCTCTATTCTGGGCACCATTACAGATTATTCTGGATCTTGGTTGGTTGATTTTCCACTTATTGGTTATCACTCTTCAAGCCTTTATCTTTATGGTACTCACGATTGTTTATCTTGGGATGGCACATGTAGATGAGTCAGAAGTGAGTCATTAAGCTACTCTTGATAGCAATTAACGGAATAGGCGACTATTAGGCTAGTCTAACTAGTTTAATGTCACCAAAAGGGTTTAAGCGCACCTACTTTAGTTTCACTACTTAGGTAAAAAGCTTTTTTATAAACTATGTTTTTTTAACTTTAAACTTTGGAGAAAAACGATGGAAGTAACTGCTACTATGATTGCTGATATCTACGCTGCAACTGCTATTGGTGTGGGTGTAATTTTGGCTGCTGCTGGACTGGGTTCAGCTATTGGTTGGGGACTTATCTGTTCTAAAACTCTTGAAGGTATTGCACGTCAGCCAGAAATGCGTCCAGCATTAATGACTAACATGTTCATCTTCGCTGGTTTGATGGAATCTTTCCCATTCATCATCCTAGCTTTCGCAATGTGGTTCTTATTTGCTAACCCATTCGTTGGTGCAATGACTGCAGCTCTTGGTGCTTAATCCCACCCGACTGTAAATCAAGTATTATTAACTAACGAAATGGCGAGGTAACCACTGTGAGTATTAACGCAACGCTTCTCATCCAGATGATCGCATTTATGCTTTTAATCTGGCTGGTGAACAAAGTACTGTGGGCACCCCTATCTAAGCTAATGGAAGACCGTCAGAAGAAAATCGCTGACGGACTTTCGGCTGCAGAGAAAGGTAAGCATGAGCTTGAATTAGCTGAACAGAAAGCAAAAGATGTTCTTAAAGATGCTAAAACACAAGCTCAAAATATACTAGGTCAAGCTGAAAAGCGTGGTTCTGAAATCGTAGAAGATGCGAAAGTAAAAGCGACAGAAGAAGCTGGCCGTATTAAAGCTTCAGCCCAAGCCGAAATAGAGCAAGAAGTTAGTCGAGCGCGTGAAGATCTTCGTAAAGAGGTTGCTTCAATCGCTATATCTGGTGCAGAGAAAATTCTTGGAAAAGAAGTAGATGCTGCAGCACATAATGACATGCTTGAAACCTTGATTAAATCAATCTAAGGATGACTCTATGGCACAACTAATGACAATTGCACGACCTTATGCAGAAGCGGTTTTTGCGCTTTCTTCGGAAGCGAAAAACCTAGCAGTTTGGTCAGATGAACTAGTTAACCTTGCAACGATCTCTGAAGATCCTGCGATGGAAGCTATGATCAAAAACCCAGCATACTCAGACGATCAAATGGTCTCAGTATTCACGGAAGTGATGGGTGACAATCTGACCGCGGAAGGTAAAAACCTTCTGACTGCTTTGGCTGCTAACAAACGTTTAGGCGCTTTATCTGCTGTTTCTGAGGTTTTCGAAACCTTGAAAGCAGAAGCAGAGAAACGTGTTCGAGCGACTGTTACTTCAGCACGCAAAACTACGGTTGAGCAGAAGAAAATATTAAGTGCTGCTTTAAATGCTAAGTTTGACGCCGAAGTAGAAATTACCTATGAAGAGGATTCTTCATTGGTCGGCGGCATTAAGATTAAAGTAGGTGATTGGGCTATTGACGGTTCAGCACTTGCACAACTTAACAAACTTGGCGCAGCAATCGCCCAATAATGGAGAGGAACAAACATGAAATTGAATGCCTCTGAAATCAGCAACCTAATCAAAGACCGCATTAGTGGATTTGACGGTGCAGCTGAGTCTGGCAGTGAAGGGACTGTTGTTAGCATCGCTGACGGCATCGCTCTTGTTCACGGTGTTTCAGACGTAATGTACGGTGAAATGGTTCAGTTCGATGAGAACACATTCGGTATGGCTCTTAACTTAGAGTCAGATTCCGTAGGTGTTGTTGTACTTGGTGAATATGAGCACATTTCTGAAGGTGACAAAGTCACTTGTACAGGTAGCATATTAGAAGTACCAGTAGGTCCAGAACTTAACGGTCGTGTTGTAGACGGTTTAGGTCGTCCAATCGATGGTAAAGGTCCTGTTGATACTAAGATGACTTCACCTATCGAGCGTATCGCTCCGGGTGTAATTGATCGTCAATCCGTTGACGAGCCAATGATGACTGGTATTAAGTCTATCGACTCTATGATTCCTGTTGGCCGTGGTCAACGTGAGTTAATTATTGGAGATCGTCAGACTGGTAAAACAGCTATCGCTATCGATGCAATTATCTCTCAAAAGAATACTGGTGTTAAATGTATTTACGTAGCAATGGGGCAGAAAGCTTCTACAGTTGCTAACGTAGCACGTAAATTAGAAGAGTACGGCGCAATGGATAACACTGTTATCGTTGCTGCAAACGCTTCTGATCCTGCTTCTCTACAGTACCTAGCCGCGTTTGCTGGTTGTGCTATGGGTGAATACTACCGTGACCGTGGTGAAGACGCGTTGATCATCTATGATGATTTAACAAAGCAAGCTCAGTCATACCGTCAGATTTCATTACTACTTCGTCGTCCTCCGGGTCGTGAAGCATTCCCTGGTGATATCTTCTATCTTCATTCTCGTTTACTTGAGCGTGCCGCTCGTGTAAGTGTGGATTATGTTGAGAAGTTCACAGATGGTAAAGTAACAGGTAAGACTGGTTCTTTGACTGCATTACCTATTATTGAAACTCAAGCGGGCGATGTATCTGCTTTCATCGCAACGAACGTTATCTCGATTACTGATGGCCAGATCTTCTTAGAGACAGGTTTATTCTCTCAAGGTATCCGTCCTGCGGTTAACGCTGGTTTGTCTGTATCACGTGTTGGTGGTTCTGCGCAAACTAAAGCAATCAAGAAGTTAGGTGGTAGTATCCGTCTAGACTTAGCACAGTACCGTGAATTAGCGGCATTTGCTCAGTTTGCATCGGATCTTGATTCTGCGACTAAAGCACAGTTAGAGCGTGGTAAACGCGTAACTGAACTTATGAAGCAAAAGCAATACACTCCGCTTACAATTGCTGAGATGGCTGTTTCTTTGTATTCTGTGAATGAAGGATACTTAGATGATGTAGAAGTTGATAAGTTATTAGACTTTGAAGCGGCTCTACATTCTCACTTGAGTTCTGAAAATGCTGACTTAGCAGCCCAACTTAATGAGAAGGGTGACTGGAATGCCGATATCATCGCAGCTGTTAAAGCTTGTGTTGAGGCATTCAAGGCTAACGGCGTTTACTAATTAAGGAGTAAGCCATGGCAAGCGGTAGTAAAGAAATACGAGCTAAAATTAGCTCTGTAACAAATACCAAAAAAATCACAAAAGCCATGGAGATGGTTGCGGCGTCTAAAATGCGTAAGGCTCAAGCCCGCATGGAAGCGACAAAACCATACGTCGAAAAAGTGAAGAGAGTCATTGCCCACGTTGCAGGTGCACATCCTGAGTATAAGCATCCTTATACTCAGCCTCGTGCAACTGTTAAACGTGTTGGTTTAGTGGTCATCTCTTCTGATCGAGGACTCTGTGGTGGTTTAAACTCAAACTTATTCCGTGCAATTCTTCCTAAGCTTAAAGCTTGGAAAGAGCAAGGTGTCGTGGTTGAGCTTGCCCTAGTGGGAAATAAGGCACAAACATTCTTCCGTAGTTACGGTGGAAATATTGTTGCGACTGTTTCTGACTTAGGTGACGCACCGCACATTGAGGACCTAGTGGGTACAATCAAAGTTGTCTTAGACAAATTTGATCAGGGTGACATTGATGAAGTGTATTTAGCTTCTAACGAATTCGTTAATACAATGACACAGAAACCAAATGTACAAATGCTAGTGCCTTTGCAGGCTGAAGAAAATACAAACGAAGGTCACTGGGATTATTTATATGAACCAGATGCACCTACGGCATTAAACTTATTAATGCGTCGTTATATTGAAGCCACAGTATTTGGTTCTGTTGTAGAAAATGCATCGTGTGAGCAAGGCGCTCGTATGGTTGCTATGAAATCTGCTACAGACAATGCTGGTGATATGATTAATGAATTGAAGTTGTCTTATAACAAGGCACGTCAAGCTGCAATCACTGCTGAAATTTCTGAAATCGTTGCTGGTTCAGCAGCTGTTTAAAGTTTGAATGTTTCAATAAAAGGTTAAAGATTATGAGTGGACAAATAGTACAAATTATCGGCGCTGTTATTGACGTCGAGTTTAAAGGTGCTGATTTACCAAATATCTATGACGCGTTACTTGTTGACGGAGTTAATTTAACTCTTGAAGTACAACAACAAATCGGTGACAACAAAGTGCGTACAATCGCAATGGGTTCATCTGATGGGTTAAAGCGTGGTATGGCTGTTAAAAATACAGGTACGGCTATTGAAGTACCTGTAGGTAAAGCAACATTAGGTCGTATCTTCGACGTTCTGGGTAACCCAATTGATAATGCGGGTCCAGTTGAGTCAGAAATTAAGATGAAAATTCACCGTCCAGCGCCTGCTTTTGATGAGCTAGCTGCGTCGTCTGAGTTACTAGAGACTGGTGTTAAAGTTATCGATCTAATCTGCCCATTCGCTAAGGGTGGTAAAGTAGGTTTGTTCGGTGGTGCTGGTGTTGGTAAAACAGTTAACATGATGGAATTAATCCGTAACATCGCGATGGAGCATACCGGGTACTCAGTTTTTGCTGGTGTCGGTGAGCGTACTCGTGAAGGTAACGATTTCTATTATGAAATGATGGAAGCTGGTGTACTTGATAAAGTTGCTCTAGTGTACGGCCAGATGAATGAGCCTCCAGGTAACCGTTTACGTGTTGCCTTGACTGGTTTAACAATGGCTGAATACTTCCGTGACGAAGGTCGTGATATCTTGTTCTTCGTAGATAACATCTACCGTTATACTCTTGCTGGTACTGAAGTATCTGCATTGTTAGGTCGTTTGCCATCTGCGGTAGGTTACCAGCCTACTTTGACTCAGGAAATGGGTCAGGTTCAAGAACGTATTACATCTACTAAAACCGGTTCTATCACATCTGTCCAAGCGGTATACGTACCTGCGGATGATTTGACAGATCCAGCGCCTGCGGCAACTTTTGCTCACTTAGACGCGACTGTTGTATTGAACCGTGCGATCGCTGAAACAGGTATTTATCCTGCAATCGATCCACTAGATTCAACTTCACGTCAGCTTGACCCTCTAGTGGTTGGTCAAGAGCACTATGATGTTGCACGTGATGTTCAGCAAACTCTTCAACGTTATAAAGAGCTTAAAGACATCATCGCTATCCTAGGTATGGATGAGTTGTCAGAAGAAGATCGTAATCTAGTGTCTCGTGCACGTAAGATGCAACGTTTCTTCTCTCAGCCTTATTTCGTAGCTAAGGTATTCACAGGTGAAGATGGTCGTTATGTTCCATTAAAAGAAACCATTCGTGGTTTCAAAATGATCATCTCTGGTGAACTTGATGATGTTGCAGAGCAAGCATTTATGTATTGTGGTGACATTGATGAAGTTTTAGAGAAAGCTAAAAAATATAAAGGGTAATTGATTATGGCAGTCTCAATGCAAGTAGATATTGTTAGTGCAGAAGGAGAAATCTTTTCTGGTAAAGCAGAGATGCTTTTTGCACAGGCTGCCGATGGTGAGGTAGGTATTATGCCTCATCATACCCAGTTTTTAAGCCAACTAAAGCCTGGCACAGTACGTGTTGTAAGCGGCGATGAAGAAGATCATTTCTACATCAGCGGCGGAATCATTGAAATCCAACCAACTATGGTAACTGTACTAGCTGATTCAGCTATTCGTGCAGCGGATCTTGATGAAGCCGAAGCAAATGCAGCTAAACAACGTGCTGTAGAAGCAATGGACAATGCAAAATCTGATACAGATATTGCTAGAGCGCAAGTTGAACTTGCCGAAGCTGTTGCTCAAATTCAAGCGATTTCGAAATTACGTGATCGTTTGCATAAGACTGGGATGGCTTAAACGTTATCCTCATAAAAAAGCGCCGGAAGGCGCTTTTTTTTCGCCTGCAATTTATTAGAGTTGCTTGTGGCCAATCTCTGCGTTAGCAACGAGTCGTGTAGTAAACTACACTCACTTATGCTGCCTTGATCTTGACTCACAATCATTCTCTAATAAAAGTGCAGGTCTCCATTTCAACTCAGTTACTAAATACATGGCTTCCCTTTAGAATCTATCTATTTACTAATTGTTATTATTTTTAGGAAATCATTATGGCTTTAAAAGTTGTTATTCTTGCCGCTGGTAAAGGCACTCGTATGCGTTCTAAGTTACCAAAGGTTTTGCAGCCTTTGGCTCAGAAACCCTTATTGCAACATGTCATTGATACCGCTCAGCAATTGCATTGTGATGAAGTGATTGCCGTGATTGGTCATGGCGCTGAATCCGTTAAATTACATGTAACGGGCGATAATCTGGTTTTTACGCTGCAAGAACAACAACTGGGCACCGGCCATGCCGTGGTGATGGCAAATGATTTTTATTCTGATAATGATACCGTTCTGATTCTATATGGTGATGTGCCTTTAACAGCTAAAAAGACATTGGAAGATCTACTGTCTTTAGTGGATGAGAAACATCCTTTAGCTTTATTGACCATTACCCTTGATGACTCTTCCGGCTATGGCCGCATTGTTCGTGATCAACACCGTTCCGTACAAGCCATTGTGGAGCAGAAAGATGCCACTCTGGATCAATTGCTCATTAAGGAAGTCAATACTGGGATTATGGCCGTGAAGGGAGCTCTGTTAAGGAGTTGGTTGGCAGCACTTAAAAATAGTAACGCCCAAGGTGAGTACTATTTAACGGATATTATTGCCATGGCGGTGAAGGATGGCTATAGCGTACCGACCACGCAGCCAGTCCATGAGATGGAAGTGTTAGGGGTCAATGATAAACTACAACTACAGAGTCTAGAGCGCAAATATCAGAGAACGTTAGCGAATGCTTTGATGGATCAGGGAGCGACCTTGATTGACGCTAATCGTTTAGATATTCGCGGTGACGTGACGATCGGTCAGGATGTATTGATAGACGCCGATGTCATTTTCGAAGGCCGTGTTGTCTTAGGAGAAAATGTAGAGATCGGTGCTCACTGCATTCTTAAAAATGTGACTATAGCGGACAACACTATTATCCACCCTTTTAGCCATGTCGAAGGCTCTGTGATTGGCAATGATTGTATTGTGGGCCCTTATGCCCGGTTACGACCGGGCACTGAGTTGGCCGAACGCGCTAGAGTTGGTAACTTTGTCGAAACCAAAAAGTCCAAAATTGGGTCAGGCTCTAAAATTAGTCACCTGAGTTATATTGGTGACACTATTATGGGCGCGGGTGTCAATATCGGAGCGGGTACGATTACCTGTAACTATGATGGTGTAAATAAGCATCGAACGGTTATTGGGGATAATGTTTTTATTGGTTCCGATTCTCAACTGGTTGCGCCCGTTATCATTGGTGCGGGGGCAACGATTGGTGCGGGCTCGACGATTACCAAGGATGCTGATGCGAATGAATTAACCCTGAGTCGCTCTAAGCAATTGACTCTTAAAGGATGGTCAAAACCTGTTAAAAAACCGAAATGATACTACGCTCACATGGTTTATAAAGCCGCTGGATATACCAGGCCTGGTCATTTAATTTTTTAAATCTGCAGTCGTAAATTAAGAGGCTAATCCATGCAAGTAATCGAAATTCCAGCCAAACAGTGTGAGTTCTTCAAACAGCTCATGCTGGAAAATCAATGGCAAATAACGCATCAGGATGCAGGGCAGACCCATTTGGTTGGATGGGGTTACGAGATCCATTGGGAACTCGACAGTCAAAAGACAATTTTACGCTATAACGATAAACAAGGCGTGGCCACGGCGCTATTGGAATTTAGTGATTCGGCAACATCCCAAATTCAACAGCTGCTAAAGAAAAGTAATGAATCTATTGATGACTAAATTTCAAGCCTATATAGCGCTCACGCGTATCAATCGACCTATCGGTATCTATTTAGTGCTTTGGCCTGCGCTATGGGCGCTGTGGTTGGTTTCAGAAGGGGTTCCAGACCTTTCTCTTCTGTTTATCTTTGTCGGCGGTGCCGTTTTGATGCGTTCTGCGGGCTGTGTCATTAATGATTACGCTGATCGCGACTTTGATGGCCACGTGGAACGTACTTGTAACCGTCCTTTGGTCACAGGTATTGTAAGCTCTAAAGAAGCACTGCTCTTCTTTGCCGTTTTGTCGCTTATCGCCTTTGGCTTAGTGTTAACCCTCAATAGCTTAACCGTCTGGCTCTCATTTGGCGCTGTCTTTTTAGCCGCGCTCTATCCCTTTATGAAACGACACACCCATTGGCCACAAGTATTTTTGGGCGCCGCCTTTGCTTGGGCTATTCCGATGGCTTTTGCGGCCGTTTCCAATGAGGTGCCTTGGCAGGCTTGGCCACTCTTTATTGCAACACTGGTTTGGTCGCTTATCTACGATACCGCTTATGCGGTTGGAGATATGCAGGATGACTTGAAAATTGGTGTTAAATCGACAGCAATCTTATTTGGTGACAAGCTCGTATTATGGACAGCTGTTTTTCAATTGCTAATGCTTGGCTTGTTAGGTTGGATAGGCGTGCTATTTTCATTAGACTTGCCTTACTTCGGCAGTCTGGTTTTGGTCGCGGCCTGGTTTAGTTATGACTTAAAACGGTTGGCACAAAAAAATGCTGAAATCGCTTTTAAAGTCTTTTTACAGAACCATTGGGTAGGGGCTATTGTATTGGTAGGAATTGCAGCGGATTACGCTTTAAAAACCTACTATTAGAGACCTTTACACGAACCGAATAAACTTTTTCTACAAACTGACCAGGCCTGGTCAGTTTAATTTCGTCAATTGCAAGACGCTATTGTAAGCGTACTTCTGCCGGCATTTCTATAATGGGTGCGACCTGCAAAGCCCAATCGGCTTGATCGATTACCTGCGCTAATATTTTTAACATGGCACCCATTAATTCAGGATTAAACGGTAACACAATCCCCGCCCCTTTGGCAGGTTCTAAAATCAATTGCGGCGGTTCATCCGGCTGTGCCGGATTTTGAGTGTTAAACGTCATCTTGGCAAGCAGAATAGGCTGTTCACCCAAAGGGTGTTCAGCATTTTCTGGGGGATTGTAGGCTGTGCCAAAATCGCCATCTAGTTGAGTCTTCTGCTTTTCGGTCTGATGAGTCATCGTCGTTTGTTCATCGAAAAGTGCTTCACCTGTCGTCGGGTGTTTTCCATGCAGTAAAGGCAATAACAAGCTTACAAAGCGTCTAGTCAGCCAAGCTAAATATACTTGCTCATTGAGAGTTTTAATTTTAAGTAGTATTCTATCTTCAGAGTCATTATAGGAGGCTTGGATTTGATTGATTTGATGCGACATGGCCAAAAGGTACCGATAGGGTTGACGAAAAGAGCGGGAAAATCCCAGTACCTGATTATAACTTGTGTGGCTGTACTTGGGTTAGGAATCGGTTCACTCCCCTCTGTCGCTTTAGCATCATTGGATAAAATAACGCCACCTGATACGATTGAATCCGCTGATAAAAACAGACTCCCTACCGATCAGGCACCTCAAAACGCCGCCGAAAAAACGCCCCAATCGACTGAATACCTCCTACAAAATAGTCAAAGTCCAACGCTTAAATTGGTATTGAATAAGTTGGAAAAATGGCAAGCGGGCATGGGTCAATATGTAGACAGTTCAGGTGAACGACTCGATCGATTCTTCGGGGATGATGAGTTTGATGTGACACGTAAAGGCAGCCGATTAGATTTACTGTTGCCGACGACCTTTTATGACAATGGCAAAACCACAACGGGCTTGAATTTTCGTGCACAAATTGACCTGCCGAGAACGAATCACCGCTGGAAAATCGTACTGACCTCATTTGAAGACTCTTTATACGATGACCAATCGGGCCAGACGACCCCTAATAATCCAAATACGGCGTCGACCGCGATCAGCGGTGAAGAGGATCAAACTACCTCGTTAGGCGCGCGCTATATGTTGTTTACCAAGAAGAACTCTTTTAGTCATTTAGACTTTGGTTTGAAGTTTACAGATCTTATTGATCCAAATCCTTTTGGCCGTTTTAGAACTCGTTTTAAATCGGAGTTATCCAATAAGTTATCAAGTCGAACGACAAATGATGTCTATTTAGAACGTGCTCGAGGCGGGGCTTTAGATACCGAGCAAGTTTTCGATTACCAATTGCAATCGAAACAGCTACTCAGAAGTCAAACCTCGGGGGTTTGGTGGCACGAGAGGGGGGATTATCTACTGAACCAAAAAGGCATTTGGTATAACATCATTAATTCACACAGAGTACGTGCCTACTATATCAGCGGTAATTGGGAAATTGATAATGAGAATACCAATTTCATGGATGTTTCTATCGGTATGAACTGGCGTGAAAAACTCTATAAAGAGTGGTTATTCGGTGAAATCGAGCCGAAAGCAATCTGGCGCGAGGACGATAATTTTCAAACGCCTGATTTAAGTTTGATGCTGCAATTAGAAATGCGATTTTATCCACCCAAATAGCGCCCGCTGTTTTTTGTCTGAAAGTCTGCTCTAAGCAGACGGTTCATCTCTTCCTTCCCCCCCCTTTGATTGTTTCAATCAACACTAGACATTAAAAATGCGCTCTATTTTGGACATTAAGCTCACTGTTTGTCTCCTTTTGGATCGCCTGACATAAAGTTGTTTTCATAAGTTTTCTATTGAGCCAAATCCTTAATGCGGCTGCTTTATATGTGTAGGCTATTGAATTTAAATAATTATATTTAGTATTAGTGCATTTGCTATATGTCCAAATAGCCCGCAAAGTACGTAATTGTGCCTTTGGCACGCTCCTTGCAAAGGAGTCAGGATGTTATCAATAGAGCGGAAAAGCATGTCTAAGTTGAGAAAACTGTTATTTACGGATTTAGACGGTTCTTTATTGGATCATCATAACTATGATTATTCGGCAGCGCTACCGGCAATTCGCGCATTAAGAGCACAGGCTATTCCCTGGATATTAACCACCAGTAAAACCGCTGCAGAGGTTATTGAACTGCGAGCAGAGTTAGATAACCACTATCCCTTTATAGCTGAAAATGGCGCAGGCATTTTTTGGGAAGCAGGTTCCGTGTTACCGCAATATCTGCCGAAACACGGCTCTGTTCAGCCGTGGGGAAAGGGTTTTGAATATGTCAGCTTGAGCAGGGTATTACGGTCTGAACTGTTGCAACTAGCCTCCTCTTATAAAAAACAACTTAAGCTTAGTTTTATAGGCTTTTCAGATATGAGTTGTCAGCAGATCGTGGAGTGCACGGGACTCAGTTTGATCAAAGCGGCCAAAGCTAAACAACGTCAATTTTCAGAACCTTTACTCTGGCAGGATAGCGAAGAGAACCTACTAAAATTTCAGAAAGCACTGGAGCCACATGGTCTTCAACTGATTAAAGGTGGGCGTTTTGTGCATTTAATGGGTTTAAGTAATAAGGGGTTAGCGTTGCAATGGCTTGCTCATTATTATCACCAGGCCTGGTCACAACCGATAGAAACCATGGCGTTAGGCGATGGTTATAACGATATCCCATTATTAGAAGCCAGTGATTGTCCGGTGATTATTCGTTCACCTGTGAATCCAAGGCCTAAAGTAAATCATCCCAGTGTCATCGTGACACAAGAGTGCGGCCCTTTAGGGTGGAATCAAGCGGTTTTAAATTGGCTTGAGCAAAAATAGCAGAGTATTGGAAATGTAATTAAAGACCCAAAGCCGGGCAGGAGTTTGTATGGATTTTTATCAAAATGGCATCATTACCACCTTACATAATCTAATGGATCGTTCGACTGAGGATATGGAAGCGGACCTACTTAAATTCAGTAAAAAGCGACCAATGGGGCTGATTTTACCCAGCCTTTACTCTGAACTGCAAATGCCTGCATTGACTAAAATAGTTGAAGAGTTAAAGCACGTTCCTTATTTAGAGGAGATTGTCATCGGCTTGGATCAAGCCAGTGAAGCAGAGTATCGTCATGCACTTGAATTTTTCAGTGTCCTGCCACAAAACGTTAAGGTCATCTGG
Source organism: Thiomicrorhabdus sp. (assembly GCA_006222135.1). GTDB lineage: Bacteria > Pseudomonadota > Gammaproteobacteria > Thiomicrospirales > Thiomicrospiraceae > Thiomicrorhabdus. Next base: position 24,447 of record VCMI01000077.1, read on the forward strand.
AATGATGGTCCAAGAATGAAAGCGATTCACAAAAAATTGGTCGAGGAGAGGATCGCCCCAGAAGCGCCAGGAAAAGGCCGTAATGTCTGGTATATGATTGGTTATGTATTGGGCTCGAATAAGGTCGAAGCCGTCGCTTTACATGATTGTGACATCATCACTTATGACCGCTCCTTATTAGCCAGATTGATTTATCCCGTCGCTAATCCGCAATTCAACTATGCCTTTGCCAAGGGCTTTTACACGCGGATTTCCAATAATACTATGAACGGTCGCGTCACCCGGTTATTAGTGACGCCTTTGATTCGTGCCTTAAAGACCACTGTGGGGATTAACAATGAAAAGGCCAGTGAGTATCTGAATCACATAGACTCTTATCGTTACCCGCTGGCAGGCGAGTTCGCTTTCCGTAGTAGCATGATTTCTGATTTACGTATTCCTTCCGATTGGGGACTAGAGATTGGGGTTCTATCTGAAATGAAACGTAATCTCAGCTCTAACCGCATCTGCCAAGTGGATATCGCCGATATATATGACCACAAACATCAGGAGCTGTCGGCCGACGATGCGCAGAAAGGCCTGTCAAAAATGTCGATTGATATCAGTAAGGCTTTTTCCGTAAACTCGCAGCAGAAGGGGTTGTGTTCTCAAAAGAGAGCTTCCGTACCATCAAAGCCTCTTACTTTCGCATAGCACTAGATTTGATTGAGTCATACCGTAATGACGCCATAATGAATGGCTTAACGCTTGATGTGCATAAGGAAGAGAAGGCGGTGGAACTGTTTGCAGAGAATATCATCAATGCCGGCAGCCACTTTTTAGAAGTACCGATGGAAACGCCTTTTATCCCCTCTTGGAGCCGAGTCTCTTCCGCATTCCCTGATATCTTGGATGAGATTACGGCGGCGGTTGACGCGGATATGGCTGAGTTTCAAGCGAAGTAAATGGATTAATTAAGAGGGTTCTGAACTATGGATACAACTCCCCGCTGTCAATACGCCTATGAAGCGTTGTTTGAAAAGCTAACGCCGCTCGTTAAATCGCTCTATCCAACAGAAGATGCCCAAGTTCTGGCGAAACAATTAGTAGCTGCCACAGGCATTCTGTTAGATGATTGTGAATTGCCGCAATCGCATGAATCGCACTGGGATGAAACCGATATTATGGTGATTACTTACGGAGACACCATTAAACACCGCGGTGAAGTGCCTTTGCAGACTCTCAAAAAAGTCTTAGATAAGTACCTTAAAGAGATCGTTTCGATGGTGCATATTTTACCTTACTACCCTTACACGTCAGATGGTGGTTTTGCGGTCAGCGATTATGAAATCATCAATCCAGATTTAGGCACTTGGGAAGATGTCTCCGCCATTAGTAAAGAGTACCGAATCATGGCGGATTTGGTCATCAATCATTGCTCTAGTGAACACAAATGGTTTCAAGCGTTTATTGAGGGGGATCCGACTTATGCGGATTATTTTGTGGCGGTAGAGGCTGAGACGGATTGGTCAAAAGTGGTCCGCCCCAGAACAAGCCCCTTACTGAGACCGACCATGACGGCTGATGGTGAGAAGTATGTCTGGTGTACCTTCGGTCATGATCAAATTGATTTGAACTTCGCCAACCCGAAAGTTCTATTAGAAGTGATGCAGTTAATCTCTCTCTATATCGACAAGGGGGCGAGTATTTTCCGTCTAGACGCCATTGGGTTCCTGTGGAAAAAAATTGGCACATCTTGTATTCACCTGCCTGAAACCCATCAAGCGGTTCAGTTAATGCGCGCCTTAATCGAATATCGTCTACACGACGCGATTATCATCACCGAGACCAATGTCCCTAAGAAAGAGAATCTTACCTATTTTGGTAACGCCAATGAAGCGCATATGGTCTATAACTTTTCTCTGCCACCTTTAGTTATTAATGCGATGTTGACGGGGTCGGCGAAGCACCTAAAATCCTGGCTGATGTCGATGCCTCCTGCGCAAATGGGCACAACCTATCTTAACTTTATAGCCAGTCATGACGGTATCGGCGTTCGGCCTGCCGAAGGCATGCTGGATCCAGAAGAGTTGCAAAATATGATTCATGCTTTGCAGTCCTTTGGTGCGAGAGTCTCTTGGCGTAACGGCGTCAATGGCGAGAAACACCCATATGAGATCAATATCGCCCTGATTGATGCCTTTAAAGGCACTTGTCGAGGTGAAGATGAGTTCCAGATTGAACGGATGTTGTGTGCCCATGCGATCGCAATTGCTTTAGAAGGTGTACCAGCGCTCTATATCCACTCATTTTTCGCGACCGAAAACGACTGTGAGGCGTTAGAAAAAACCCAACACAATCGGGATATCAACCGTCATCAATGGGAGGGTGAATTCTTAACGAGCGTACTCGAAGATAGCCACTCTTTGAATCACAAAGTGTTAACCAAATTGAGTGATTTGATCAAAGTTCGTAAAAATCAGGCCGCCTTTCATCCGAATGCGACCCAGTTCACCCTGCATTTGCCGGATGAATTATTTGGTTTTTGGCGACAAAGCTTAAGGCATGATCAAAGTATTTTTGTGGTCAATAACGTGACTGATCAGCCACAGAAATTGAGCTTAGGGCAGCTGAATTTGATTGATATGGATGAGTGGAAAGAGTTACTGAGTGGTGAGATGATTCCTGATTTATATGGTGAATTTAACTTAGCGCCTTATCAGTCAGCCTGGATTACTAATCGCTGGTAGAGTCGGCCAAAAATCTTACGGCTCTATTACAGGCAGGCTTTACGTTCGGTACGACACTCAAAGGCACCCATTTCAAATTCTCGGCAAATTAACGGTCGATTTTCATAAATGGTGCACATCATGGTGTCGCGGTCGAGTGCCGCACACCAGCCATCATCCAAGCGAGCCATTACTCGACTTCCCCATGAATCTTCTTCAATGTAACGTTCTGGTACGCCGGTATCGGTAATCAACATCACTTCTAGTCGGCAACAACAGGCCTGACAAGTCGCACAAGTGACTTCTGGTTCGGTTAATAGAGTTTTTTCAAAAGTCATTGTCTTAAAACTTACCTATTTCTAATACGGTTTTCGCTAACACGGCTGTTTTAGCGCCATCATAATGCACGGCTTGAATGGTCACATAATACACGTTTCCCTTGCCTCCTGAACAAGGCGGCATATAAGCGCCCGCTTTGTCCCATTTAGGGTTACGGTGTGCTTCAAGCATTATAAAACCACTCAGAAGTTCAAAGCTATGTCCTGCAACCGCGGGCAGTTGTAGGCTTTGAGTGGGGCTTGAAATGGCATAGGCCATACGACCGTGGCCACCATTATTCATCGGTTGATAAGTGCGATCACTGTATTCCAAAATCAATAAATTGGCTTGCTGAGGAATGCCTGTGATTTTCAATGCCGGAGTAGCAGGCTGGTCGCCGCCAAATTTTAAGCACTGCTGTCCAGTAGGAATCAGTTTGCCGTCCCAATTGGAATCGTTCAAGCTGGCGACGAACTGTGTGCCTGCTATTGCCGATGTGGATAATCCCCAAAAGGCCAATAGAGCGAATAGCGTCGCGACGTTAGAGTTCATTTTGAATTTCTCTTATTAAATGGCTTGAGTATTGTTTGATTATTTATTCTGAATTGTACCGTTAGGTGCGATCGCTTGCAAAGGGATAATTTAGTCGGTCTGCTGGTGATTTGTGACGTGTGAAAATAAGTCTGTTAAGGTTGTCGATACGGCCATGACTCTCGTGTAAACGGCTTTTTTATGAGTTTACCTTCTACATAAGCTCCCTTAGCCTTCGTATTAAATAGTCTAACGGGACATTAAATTTAAAAGTTGGACAAAGTATTGCTTTAGACTATTTCAACTATAATCAATCCTATTGGGATAACAGGACCTCAGACCTATGATTACATTCGACTTTAGTAAACCGAGTATATTGAGAAATATATTTCTCGCATTTATGGCTTTTGGCTTTTCCATGGGCGTTTTGTTTCCAATTTTTGCAAACTTGTTTGTCGAGTGGAAGGACGGTATGTTGGTGTGGTTTGTCATCTCCTGCATCATCGCCGGACTCAGTATTGGATTATTAAACTTCTGGCTACTGAATAAGATCGCGGTTTCGGATAATAAGTGCAATTTGAGAAATAGGAAGAGCCAGTTGAGTTAAACTCGAAGGCTTTCCCGACCAAGAGAATTGCAAAATGAGTCGTCGTGT
>VCMI01000078.1 GCA_006222135.1 Thiomicrorhabdus sp.
ACACGACACTAGGCCTTCTATTGTTGACGAGCGCGTCCGACTTGGAGATTGGGAGTTAGATACTGTTTTTGGAGTTCCATCAAGCGCTAGCTTAGTATCAATGGTTGATCGAACATCTAGAATCGCTCGCTTCATTAAAGTTAACACGAGAAAGTCAGACATCGTTAGCGCTGTCATCATTGAGCAATTACGAGCTTTAAACAGGCCTGTTCATTCATTAACTTCAGATAATGGCAAAGAGTTTTCACAATACCAAACGATGGCAAAAGAGCTTGGGACAGATTTTTATTTTGCCCACCCTTACTCTTCTTGGGAGCGTGGAACCAATGAAAATACCAATGGATTGTTAAGACGATTCTTTCCAAAAGGAACAGACTTCGATAAAGTAACTCAGGAAGAAATTGATTGGGTTGTTGATAAGCTCAACAATCGCCCAAGAAAGTGTTTAGGATTCAGAACACCTAATGAGGTGTTCTGGGAAATTAAAACTGTTGCACTTACGACTTGAATGTATCATAATGGATTCCACGAGTTCTATTTTGAGAGTTAATCTTTATCTAAATGATAATGATTTGCGTTAATGATAAGGGGTTGTTTTGGTCATGTCAATGCTAATGACAATGATAATGATTTGCATTATTACTTGAGTTGGAGAGTGGTGTAAACCTTAATATAAAGGAGTGCCTTTGAGGGATGTTGCCATTTCAATAAAAAGATGCAAAGTCAATAGCGCTTTAAATAGGCTGTTTGCATAGAATGATTAGTATTTTAGATTGCTTAAAGCGTTGGGTAAAAGGGGACGCCTTAGAATCAACTTGCAAGTGCAACACTTTCAAGGAAAATGGTTCAAATGCAAATATATCAACACCTAAGCCCAGAAGAAAGAGCGTCAATTATGTTGATGCTCGAACAACAATATAGCATTCGTTTTATAGCTAAGCACTTAAACCGTAGCCCTTCCACCATCTCTAGAGAAATAAAACGTAATCACCGTAGTTCCGCCTTAATTACTCAATCGTACTGTGCTACTACAGCATCTAAACGTTATTTTAATCAACGCCAATCGTAGCGTTAAGCCACGTAAGATTCAATCGAACGCCATTCTTTGCTATAAGATAGAAAGCTGGCTCACTAATGAAAAGTGGTCACCTGAACAAATATCTGGAACTCTTAAATTGCAATATCCCAACGAATCAAAAATGCAGGTAAGCCCTGAAACAGTTTACGCATATATCTACGCCTATCCAAAGGGTGAATTAAAGAAACTCATGATTCAGTCCTTACGTAGAAAAAATCTAAGCGTGGTCCTCGTGGCAGTGTTGATAGTTGCTATAGCAGCCTTAAGATTGAAGAAAGTCAGCGTATTGAGAACCGGCCTAGCGAAATTGATGGTCGTAAAGTCGCAGGTCATTGGGAAGGAGACTTAATTATTGGTGCAAAGAACAAGTCCTGTGTCGGTACGTTGGTTGAGCGTAAAACAGGCTTTGTTATTTTAAATAAAATGAAAAGCAAATCCGCGCTCAATGTTAGAGAAGGTTTTGAGTTAAATATGAAAAATGTGCCTGCCTTTTTAAGGCTGTCACTCACCTATGATAGAGGAGCGGAAATGGCTGAACACCCTCTTTTATCTAAAAGTCTAAAGCTATCCACCTACTTTGCAGACCCACACTCTCCATGGCAAAGAGGCAGCAACGAAAACATAAATGGCCTGATTAGACAGTTCCTACCAAAAGGAGAGGACTTATCAGAATATAGCCAGATAGAGCTAGATCATATCGGCTGGCTACTAAATGGCCGACCAAGAAAACGGTTTGGATTTAGAACACCATTAGATATGATGGAAACAGAAATAGAAGGAGGATTAATGCGTGTTGCACTTGATTCTTGAATTCAAGATGTCCCCTTTTACTCATTTTACTGCGGACGTCATGAACGCGCGGTTTTATCGGTTGCTTATGCTGATTTTGATGCAGCAGCAACTTTTGGTATTGCAAAAAAATGAAATATCTTAATTATCTTGTCAAGACGATCTACGTAACTGAAGAGCTCGCGCCTATTATTATAGTAGCGGCTCCTAGTGTGGATTTGGATTTAGTCAAAAAACTTAAAAGGGCCCTGTTGGAGCCTTCTTTCGAAGAGGAAATGGAAATTTCATTGTTTGCTCCCCAAGGAGGGTTTTTGGCTTACAATCCAGTTATTTATGAAAGAGTGCGACAAAATATTCAGAGTTTTGAACAATAACCTGACTTACGATATCCTTTAGGATGACGCTTATTGTAAATATCAAAGTTTATCTAATGGCGCTGTCCTAGATGACTCACATTATCCAAGATGGGTAAATGAGAAAAAATAAATTATTGGAGCTGTTTGTCGCGGGTACAACAGCACCAACCTTGATGGATGCTTATTTAGGCCAGTTTGTTTAACTTAACAATCGCGTAAGTTTTTAAAAGAATTGGAATTCCGGCATAGAGTATGAGTAACGTCCACCCTGTATTGCCGTTAAAAAGGGCGACTAAATCTAAAAGCGGGAAGGCAATGCCGACCGCGACCGCAAGTGCCAATTTAGTCAACATGCCCCAGATGCCAAATAACAGACCTGATATTTGACTATCTTTTGGCGAGACCCTTTGGCTAATGTCGGCCTGCATCGAGGCGGGCATGGCTAAATCAATCCCGAGGCTGAAGCCCGTTAAGATACTAATCAACAGAAAGCCATAAAAATCACCTGCGGTGAGTAAAAAGACACTGCTAAAACTGACGCTGGCAAACAGCATTGATAGTTGCCAGGTTCTGGCTTTACCTAATTTTTTGGATAAGACCAACCAAAAAGGCAGAGCAACCAGGCCGGATAGAAAATAGACGACTAAAAAAAGTCCCTTATCCGCATCTAACTGTAAATAGTCGGCGACAAAGATTAAAAACAGGGTGGCGGGTAAGGCATTCGCCAGATTATTAAGAAAATAAATCGGCATGATATCAAAGGCGCTACGCTGGTTTTTCCAGAGGATTTTAATCGTTTTCCAGGGCGATTTAGACTCAGTGGCTTGAGGGTGGAATGGCAATTGCCTGACTTTTATTAGCAACACCATCGCCAAAACGAATAAACCGGTCAGTAGCCAAAAAAGCAGGTCATAGAATTCAATTTTCTCAATTTCTAAACCCAAATAAAACGGTAGGATTAAAATAGCTAAGATGCCTAAAATCGCCAAACCTTCTCTGGTGGCCGTTAATTGAGATTTGCCAAAATCATGTTGGGTGATTTCAGTCGCCAGAGAAAGATAGGGCACTTGAACCCATGTCCAAGCCAAGTAGGTAAAAAAACTCCATATAAAAAGAGTCCAACCAGTGACGCTTTCAGGGTTCGGAAAAAACAGTTGATAGACCGAAAAAATCAGTAAAAATAGGCCGATCAATATTTGCCAGATTCGATTAAAACGGCTATTGAGTTGGTCGCTGAGCCAACCCATAAGCGGGTCAGTAAAGACATCAAATAGTCGAGCCGCTAATAAAGCCAAACCGATTACCGCCAAACTTAAACCGTAGCTTTCATGGTAATAGAGAGGTAGATATAGATAGAGGGGAATCCCGAGCATAGCAATCGGTGCACCCAGCAAGCTGTAATAGATCAGTTGCCGTTTTTGGGGTGGAGAAGTGAAATCACTGATTTTCATTAAATTTAATCACTTTTAAACGCATTAACAGGCGGCTAAACGCTTCGCTATTTGGCGAATGATCCAACCTAATAACGGAATTTTGCTATAGACGTGCTCGGTAGAGTCCCAGTAGTCTATGTGCTGTTCAATTAAGCCTAACGGAGTAAAACGCACTTGGCTTAAACCTTCGATGGTTTGTTCTTTTGTTTGATTTGGCAGTGAAAAATTAAAAGTCCAATGCAGATAGCCCGTTTCTTGAGCAAGCGCCATGTGTTTAACCTTAAATTGCGGGGAATCTAAGGTGCCAAACATGTGTTCAAAAATCTTTAAGACCTCGGGTTTGCCGATCACTTGATTAAAAGGATCTTTAAAGAAGACATTTTCATCAAACAACGGCGCTAATTTAGAATGCAGGCTTTCTGAGCTAAGCGTTTCAAACACCGAGGCATATTTTTTTAAGGTCGCATTCATTAAGGCTTCATTCTGCGAACTTTCGTTCTGCATGAGGTCGTTTAGAGTTTTGGGGCTTGTCATAGGTTTGGTCATCTGACTATCCATTAGAGTCGGTAGAAGAGTTCTTCTCACTTGGCGGCGATGTGTTCAACATTTTTTGGGTCAAAAAAAGCGCCCAAGATTTTGGCAATCGTTTTAAAGTTCCTAAGACCAATCCTAAACTAAAAGGAAATCGGTGTTCAAATTTATGGGAAAGTAAGGCGGTGAACACTTTTTTAGCCGCCATGTCCGGCGCCATTAATCCGAGCATCGGAAAATTGTTTTTAGCGGTTAAACGGGTTTGCACAAAGCCATGATTGACCACTTTCAAATCAATGCCAGCTTCGGCTAATTCAGGCTGTATAGATTCGGCTAAATTTTGTAAAGCGGCTTTAGGGGCAGAATAACCGCCACCATAAGGTAGTCCAAAATCAGAAGCCAAGCTGATGTTCCACAACCATAAAGGAGAGAGTTGGTCAGTGGATGGGTTGGTTTTTCGAAAGTAAGGTAATAATCCATTCATTAGATAGACTGCGCCTAAATAATTCACGCTATTCATCTGCTCAAATGAATCTATACTCCACTCATCTAAACGCATAGGCTGATAAGACCCCGCATTGTAAATCCACGTGTCTAAGCCGTCTAAAATTGACCAGGCCTGGTCAATAACCGTTGGCAAATCATGTTTTTGAGTAACATCACAGTTAAGTAAATAGAGGTTTTCGAGGTTGGCTGAACGCAATGCTAACAGCGCCGTGTTTTGCTCGGCGGCGCGGGCTGATACCACTAGCTGCGCACCAGAATCGAGTAGTTTTTTAACCAACTCAAATCCAATACCTTCAGAGCCGCCTACCAGCCATACTTTCTGTCCGATTAATGCTTGTGTAGATCTCCTCATTACCAGTTACCTCATATACTTATCTGCTGATTTTAGGTTTATTGTATAGTTATTTGTTGCCTCGCGTATATGTATTGTATAATAACATTAAATTAATGCGGTAAATATCAAATGACAAATGCAATGAATCGAAAGAAAGTAGCGGTGGTTGGCAGTGGCATTAGTGGTTTGAGTGCCGCGTGGCTTTTAAGCCAGCAACATGATGTCACCCTGTTTGAAAAAAACGCCAAATTAGGGGGGCATACCAATACGGTTCTAGTCGAAGTGGAAGGTAAGCTGCAACCCGTTGATACTGGATTTATTGTCTTTAATGAACCTAACTATCCCAACCTGGTTGCGTTTCTCAAGCATTTAAACGTCAAGACGCAAGAGACCGAAATGAGCTTTTCGGTGACCGTAGATCAAGGTGAATTGGAATATTCTGGTAATAATTTAAATACACTATTCGCACAGCGCAGCAATTTACTGTCACTTGCACATTGGAAAATGATTCGTGAAATATTGCGATTTAACAAACAAGCTAAGCAAGATTTAAATGCTGAAACGCCCGTTTCAGTGAGCTTGGGGGATTACCTAAAACAGCATGGTTTTAGTGATCGTATGCGTGACTATTATTTATTACCAATGGCCGCTGCGATTTGGTCTTGTCCGGTAGATACCATGATGAAATTTCCAGTCGGCAGTTTTCTGCAATTCTTTGAAAACCATGGCTTGCTGAATGTCGAAGATCGCCCTCAGTGGGAGTCGGTTGTGAATGGTTCTGAGCAGTATATTCAAGCCATCTTGGCTTTGAATACTTTTAAAGTCCAAACAGAAAGTCCGGTCAAAACGGTTAAAGAAGTTTCGGAGGGTCTATTGTTGGAGATTGAGAATGGCGAGCTTGTACCATTTGATGAGGTGGTATTTGCCTCACATGCCGATCAGACTTATTCGATGTTGGATGAGAGTCTAAAGCCTGAATTTACATTATTAGAGAACTTTAAATATCAAGAAAATACGGCCTATTTACATCGTGATTTGGCACTGATGCCTAAGCGTAAATTAGCTTGGGCGGCTTGGAATTATTTGCGCGACACAAAGGCGAAAGACAGTTCGGTTGCGGTCACCTATTGGATGAATCTATTACAAAATCTACCGGTTAAAACACCACTATTAGTTACGCTTAATCCGGCAGAGCCACCGGCTGAAGCCCTGACATATCAACGTTTTGTTTATCATCACCCTGTGTTTGATGAAGCGGCTATGTCGGCGCAGCCTTTATTGCAAACCCTACAAGGCAAACATAACCTTTGGTTTTGTGGCAGTTACTTTGGATATGGCTTTCATGAAGACGGCCTAACCAGTTCGGTTAAGTTGGCGGGTTTGTGGGATATCCCATTGCCGTGGCCCTCTTTAGCGCAAACAGAGCGAGCAGAATAATATGGCTAGTCAGATTTATTTAGGCCAAGTGATGCATCAGCGATTTTTTCCGATGCAGTATCAATTTCGCTACGGCGTCATTAGCCTGCGAGTAGATATTGATGCTATCGAGCAAGAAGCCGGTCAATTAAAGAGCTTGTCGTTGAATCGTTTCAATTTATTTAGCTTGAATTATGCGGATTATGGGGCCCGTCAAACAGACCAGGCCTGGCGAGTTTGGGCAGATCAATTGCTTGCTGAATATGGCTTGCCAGAACCTGCATTTCGCATTGAATTAGTCTGTTTTCCACGTTTTATGAATATCACATTTAACCCCTTAGCCATGTGGTATGCCTACAACGCCAGCGGTGAAATGATTGCCACTATTGCCGAGGTCAGTAACACCTTTGGCCAATGGCATCACTATGTGCTGACCGATGGAGGTCAACCTTTGGCAGATAAAGTCAAAGCCCAAGCCCGTAAAGTGTTTCATGTTTCACCCTTTATAGGCATGGATTGTTTGTATCAATTTAGGTTTAACAAACCAGGTGAACACTACAAGATGGGGATTTATCAAACTGAAAACAACCAGTCGGTATTGACCACAACCCAAGTCGCACAAGCGATGCCATTAAGTGACCAAAACCTGGTGAAAGCCGCCATTAAATTTCCATTTAATACGGTCAAAGTGTTGTGGATGATTCATTGGTGGGCACTCAAAATTTGGGTAAAAGGCGGCACTTTTCATAAAACCCCTAAGCAGCAAGAAGATATTGACTACAGTCACTCGGAGATGAAGTTATGTTAAAAGCTATTTCGAACAGCGGGTTGAATTTAATTGGAAAAATGGTCACGCCTACATTTATTAAAAAGATGATTCTTAAGTTGCCTTTTAACCAAATAAAGCAGGGAAATTTGACCTTGAATTTATTGGGGAAAAGCTACCGTTTTGAGGGGGAAGTCCCTGGTTCTCATGCCGAATTAACCTTGTTAAAGCCTTTTAGAGCTTATTGGTTAATGAAAACACAAGGCGAACTTGGTTTTGCCCAAGCCTATTTTGAAGACGCCGTTGAAACCCATTCTCTTTATCATTTGATGCATTTGGTTTACCAAAATCAAGCCCTTATGGATCGTTTATTGGCCAATACAACCTTTAATTTGTGGCACTTGTGGCAACATAGAAAACGCCATAATTCCGTTGAAAACAGCCGGAAAAACATCTCTTATCATTATGATTTAGGCAATAAATTCTACCAGGCCTGGTTGGATCAAACCATGTCCTATTCCAGTGGTTTATTTATGGATGGTTCAGAGAGTTTGGCGCAATCCCAACAGCAAAAATATCAGCGTTTACTCGATGAATTAGAGCTAAAAGGTGGTGAGAAAATTTTAGAGATTGGCTGTGGTTGGGGTGGTTTTATGGAGGCGGCACTTCAGAAAGGGGCTTCGGTCAAAGGCTTAACTCTGTCAACTGAACAACGTGATTTTGCACTACAAAGATTACAGTCGCATGCCAGTGCTGATCGTTTTGAAGTCGCGCTTCAGGACTATCGACATGAGACCCTGCAGTATGATCATATCGTCAGTATCGAGATGTTTGAAGCCGTCGGTGAAGCCTATTGGGATACTTACTTTGAACAGTTGAATCACTGTTTAAAACCTAATGGCAAAGCCGCACTGCAAGTCATCACCATTAATGAGGCATTTGCCGAACACTATCAATCGAATGTGGACTTTATTCAAACCTATATTTTCCCGGGTGGTTTATTGCCAAGTTTGACACAATTGAAGCAATTAGCATCAAAACACGGCTTTAAGGTCGATAATGTTTTAGATTTTGGTCAAAATTACGCCAAAACCTGTCAGTTGTGGAAGCAAGATTTTAATCAACACAGTGACGCTTTATTGAGTCTGGGGTATGACCGCCAGTTTCAAAAAATGTGGAACTACTACCTGGACTATTGCACCGTTGGTTTTGAAACCGAACACAGTAGCGTGGTCCAGTTAACTTTGACCAAAGTAGAGCAGGTATAAGTCATGAAAATCAAATTATTCAAATGGTTAGTCGGCTTTTTAGGCCTATTGTTACTGGCCGCTAACTCAGGATGCAGCAGTGTGAAAGTGCAAGATTATCAAAATACGCAACCCAAGCTTGATCTGTTCGAATACTTTAAAGGTAAATCCTACGCCCAAGGTCAGTTTCAAGATCGAACAGGCCTGGTCATTCGCCGTTTTACGGTGGATATTACCGGCACAATTGAGGGCGATGTCTTAACGTTGGATGAACGCTTTATCTACGATGATGGCGAAAACCAACAGCGTATTTGGCGAATTACCAAAACGGGTGAAGGTCGTTATATTGGTACAGCCGGTGACGTTGTAGGTGAAGCCATTGGTGAGTCGGCTGGTAATGCCTTAAATTGGCGTTATACCCTAGATTTACCCTATAAAGAGAGTACTTTGCACGTGCAGTTTAATGACTGGATGTTCTTACATTCAGACCACACCATGATGAATCGCGCCAGTGTGACTAAATGGGGCTTTAATGTGGGTGAAGTCACGCTATTTTTTAGCAAAAACCCGTTGTAGGAGTTTTGGATGATAAGGCGTTTTAAATTCTTAAAAAATCCTGGGATAACACGGAGTGGTGGTTTTTATAGTTCACTTTCGGTGAGTCTCTTGTTTAGTTTGCTGCTAAGTGCTCCAGCCTCTGCGATGGAGGAAATTGTTGATAAAGTTTCTGTCTTGCATCAAACGCCCAAAATTGAGTGGCAAAAAGTTTCAACTGGCACGGCGACTTGGATGTGGTTAGAAATTTATGAGGCCACTTTGTATGCGACAGATGCCACCTTACCCAAGAACTTTTTAAGTGACGAAGTGCCTTTAAAGTTAAGTCTTTGTTATTTAAAGCCCATTAGAGCCGATATTTTTATTGAAGGTGCTAATGAAGTCTTGCCTAAAGAGTTAACGCCATTGCTTCGCGCGGATGTTAATCGGTTGCACCAGGTTTATCAGTCGGTTGAGTCGGGAGACTGTTATACGTTGGAATATACGACTCACCAAGGTACGGCCTTAAAGCTAAACGGCAAGTCGGTGTTCCACTCGAATCAAGCGGGGTTTAAAGCGATTTATTTTGGAATATGGTTGGGAAATAATCCTTTGTCTGAGGTCTTAAAAAACCGTTTGTTAGCCATAAAGTTTACGAGCAAATAGTCTGCTTAGTACCTCTAGGAAAATAATATGACCACATTGGTTTGGCTACAAAGAGAATTTAGATTAACGTGTTTGCCGGCTTTAGAAGCGGCCTTGTGTTCAACGGAAATATTAGATGACTTAAGTTCTTCAGATGGGGTCATCTTTGCCTATTTTCATGATCCGGCGCAAACGGTGGGGGATGCTAATACGCTTTGGTTGGCGCATAGTCTGCAAAAATTGCAGCAGGCGATTCGGGCTAAGGGGGGCGATTTATGGATTCTAGAAGGTGATTTTGAATGCCAGTTTTCTGAGGTGTTATCGTCTTATCAAGTCAAACGAGTGTTTTATAGCTTTCAAGTCGGCACGCCTTTTAAAGCCATGCAAGAGCAAGCCTTAGGGATTTGCCAAACTCAGGGCGTGGCCTTACAGCCGTTTTACTCCGAGTTTCTAGTTGAACCTGACCAAATTCGTAATCAACAGAATAACCCTTATTTAGTCTTTACGCCTTTTTATAAAACGCTAATCGCCAAACAAGCGCTGATTGAACCTTTAGATGAAACGGTGGGTGATTTGTCTGTCACCGCTGTGCTCAAACCATTTGACCAGGCCTGGTTGAATTTACCAGCCAGTTTGAAAGCCCTATTGACGTTGCCATGGGCGCAAAAACTCATGGAAAATGAGCATGCTTCTCAACCTTGGCAGGTTGGAGAAGAGGCAGCATGGCAAAAACTTGAGAATTTTATTGAAAACGACTTGGCTGATTACGATGAAGATCGAAATTTTCCGAAACTCAGTGCGACCAGTATTTTATCGCCACACTTACATTTTGGAGAGCTCAATCCACGCACCATCTTCTTTTATCTGCAGGCATTAATGGCGGATGGTCGTGTTAAATATGACCAAGCCATGCCGTGGTTTAGACAGTTGGTATGGAAAGAGTTTGCCAGACATCTCTTGGTGAATTTTCCGCAAACTGAGACCGAACCGTTTCAAGCCAAATACCAGAGCATGACTTGGCAAGCTGACGAAACAGACTACCAGGCCTGGCAGAAAGGATTAACGGGAATTCCGATAATCGATGCCGGAATGCGAGAACTTTGGCAAACGGGCACCATGCATAATCGGGTGCGGATGTTGGTCGCCTCTTTTTTAACCAAAAATTTAAATCAACACTGGTTATTAGGCAAAGCTTGGTTTGATCACACTTTATTCGATGCCGATCCTGCGAATAATGTCATGGGCTGGCAGTGGGTTGCTGGTTGTGGTGTTGATGCATCACCCTATTATCGCTTGTTTAATCCGGTGACTCAGAGTACCAAGTTTGATGCAGATGGCGTGTATATTAAAACCTGGGTACCCGAGTTGAAGGCGTTATCTAAAAAAGCCATTCATGCGCCCTGGGAACATTCCGCTGAGTGTTTGGCGAAAGGCATTGTATTAGGTCAAGATTACCCTTTGCCGATTGCTGATTTAAAACAGAGTCGTATTGCCCATTTAGAAAGAGTGGGGGCGATGAAGCTAAGCACCGAAAAGT
Organism: Thiomicrorhabdus sp.; assembly: GCA_006222135.1. Lineage (GTDB taxonomy): Bacteria > Pseudomonadota > Gammaproteobacteria > Thiomicrospirales > Thiomicrospiraceae > Thiomicrorhabdus. Next base: position 11,174 of record VCMI01000078.1, read on the forward strand.
CTTAGAGTCATGGCTTTGTTCATGTTGCTTAAGTTATTCTATTTAATGGGGGTCTTAACTGGCCGCCCTGTTAAGCTTTATTGCTTTCGTATAAGTTTTTGTCTAACATACGGATAACTATTGGGATTTCCCTAGGTCTTATTAAAAGAATCGAACGATTATGAAAACAAATGCCCCACTGTATCCAATTAGAGAAGTCTCCAACCTAACCGGCGTAAATGCGATTACTTTGCGTGCCTGGGAAAGACGTTATGGACTGATTGAACCCGTCCGTACCGAAGGTGGTCATCGCCTTTATACCCTTGAGAATATTGAGAGAATTAAGGCCGCGGTTAAACTCACCGAAGGGGGGATTCCGATTGGTCAGGTCAAGGCTAGACTAACTCAAATGGCATCCACAGTAAGTGCTGAAATTGAGTTAGGTGATTATGACTATCACAGCAAAGTCGTCGATGCGATTGGTGCGTTTGACTTGGAGAGTTTAAACACTGAATTAGATCATCTCTTTATGGATGTGGGCGAAAGTTTCGTGTTTTCGTTAATCAGTCGAGTTACACAGCAACTCGCGGTAACCCATTCTGATGCGCAGACCGCTTTTTGGGCGTCTCAGGTGTTACCCCGTTTATATACTCGCTTACGCTTCGTTACCCGTCATCAGGCTTTGCATGCGAGTAAACGCGTGTGGATGCAGTCTACTTATATTAAGGGGGCTACGAGCACTCAGGTTGGCTGCGTTTTGGCTGCGATTACTCTTGCGGGAAAAGGCATCTATGCCATGATAAGCCCAACCCCTGAACCCAATAACCAAGTGCTATTTGATAATATTAAAGCGACACAGTGCCAGGGTTTGGTGATTGTCGATGAGCCGCAAAACTTTGAGAGCGCTCGCTGGCAAGCATGGACCGAAGCGCACCCTGGTTTAGAGTTTCATTATTTTGTAGAAGACGCGGATAAACTGGATTTGGGCAAAAACTTACAATGCCACGGTTACAATTTATATTGAGCTATTTTTTAGGAGGGAAGGTCTGGTGGTATTTTAGTCCGTCTTCAATTAAGGCGGACTAAAAACTGAAAATATACCATTGGATTTATAGCGCTTGAATAAGTAGGGATCTATTTATCCAAAGTTTTGTTTATTAAGCGCTTTCAATTCGGCTTTTAACTGCGCAATCTCTTCATTGGCTTTATCTAACGCCTCTTGCAATACCACTTCTTCGGTCACATCTTTTTGAATGCCAATGTAATAGGTGACTTCATCTATTTCATCATAATAAGGCGTGACGCTGAGTTCATTCCAAAAAACGCTGCCGTCTTTACGGTAGTTTTTCAAAATAGTGCGAATCGGTTCCGTCCCATCAATCGCTTTACGGATGATTTTAATCGACTGTTGTTCTGTGTCATTGCCTTGTAAGAAACGGCAATCTTGATAGAGGATCTCTTCCGATTTATAGCCCGTTAGGCGTTCAAACGCTGGGTTTACGTAAATCAAAATTGTGTCGTGACCTTCCTTTTCGGCAACCACAACCCCTTCTTGGGCGTTTTCAACAAGCTGTAATAGGAGGTTTGTTCTCAGTTTAGGATCTTTCATAACACCGTCAAATTGGTTGAATTTTAGATTCCATTATCCCATTATCTCAGTCATGGTCAAGTGAAGAGAGAATTGATTCTTGCGTATTTTTAACCATCCTCAATTGATTGCTAAGCCGACATTATGCCAATATAAGTCCAGAATTAACGCCAGCTAAATCGGCTGTCGCACGCATTCAGACTTATTAACCTTTCATTAACGATAAGCAGAGGTTTTGGAACGCAAAGCTAAGTCTGCAGGATATGGGTTGAAAAACACTTGCGATGCCAAATAGTCAGAGCCATAGTGTTTTAGGAACACTTCTAAGATTTTAATGACGGCAATCAGTGGCACGATATCATTCATAAATTCTTCAACTGTCTCGAAGTAATACTCTTTTTCCAATGGCGTTATCTCATTTTTAAAGTAACCATAGATATGGTCTAACACATTTTTAACATGGCCTTTTGTAGAGCGATACGCCAACAAAGCAAACATTTTTGGTTCATAGCCCAACAGACTTTCCGCTAGATTATGTTTACGTGTGGTGGCCACTAATGCACCAAGTTCACGGTAAATCTCTTCATTTTTAGATTGAAATAGGTACTTGTGGTCACGGTGAAATGCCTGAAATTTCGCTACAGTAGGCTCACTTTCAGTGAATTCGCGCCAACGTGCTGACGTGAAAGCTTGCATCATAAAAGACTCTCTTAACCAAGCATCGGTTAAGCGACCTTCTTCTTCAATCGCCAAAAGCGGAGCGGCTTTTTGTAAGTCGCCTGTAAATAGACCGGATTGCATTGGGTCTTTAGAGCCGTGCCATTCGCCACTTGGTTGATAGACTTTAATACGCTCTAAACCGCAAGTTGGTGAGCGCGACTTAACCACGGCACCATCCATTTTATGGCTTAAGATTTTTGGAATGATTTTGTCATTGTAGGCTTGCAAACCTTCGGTGTAATCTGAGCTCGATTTAGGACCAATCACCCGCACCTCGTTGTCGATACCGACTAAACGAATTGTTTCTCTTGGCGTACCAATAACGGCAGCTTCAGGACAAAAAGGGTAGAAATCTGCATATTTCGCCAGTTCATGATTTACAAAATCATCTTGGGCATGACCGCCATTGTAGCGGCACTCTGTGCCTCTTAAGCAATCTGATACGGCAATTCTCAATCGTGGGAAATCCATCTTCAATCCTTTTTATGAATAAGTGATAAATCTTTTACTATTTATTATACAATAGTTATACAGTTCGAGTAATGTTATTTAAATAAGGATTCAAATGCACTATCACTCTTATACAAATTATCAACATGGTGATGCCTCAGTTATTGGGGTATTAATTACCAATCTTGGCACCCCTGATGCGCCGACCAAACAAGCGGTGAAAACCTATTTAAAAGAGTTCTTATCCGATCCTAGAGTGGTTGAGCCACCACCCGCTCGATGGTTATGGCGCTTAATCTTAAATGGCATTATTTTAAATTTCAGACCTGCTAGGTCTGCCGCAGCCTACAAAACGGTGTGGAATGCAGAAGGTCCTGGTGCACCCTTATTAAATATTGCTCAACGCCAAGTTGCTGCCATTCAAAAGCTTGTTAAACCCCAAGTCGCTACCCGCGTCGAGTTTGAACTCGGGATGCGTTATGGTAATCCTTCAATCGCCTCTGCTTTGCAAAAGTTGCAGGCAAAAGGTTGTCAAAAGATTTTGGTGTTACCACTCTACCCACAATACGCCGGGGCGACCACCGCGTCTACTTTTGATGCCGTTAATACCGAATTAATGAATTGGCGCTGGGTACCCGAGATGCGCACCATTAATCAGTATCATCGTCATCCAGGTTATATTGAGGCCTTGGCAAACTCCATTACAGATTATCAAGCCGAGCACGGCAAACCCGATTTATTGGTGATATCGTATCATGGTATTCCGCAACGTTATTGGGACAATGGCGATGCGTATCCTTGTCAATGTCATTTAACGTCGCGTTTAGTGGCTGAAAAGTTAGGCCTGAGCAAAGATGAATATAAAGTCACCTTCCAGTCGCGTTTTGGCAGGGAACCTTGGGTAAAGCCTTATACAGACAAAACCATGATGGATTTACCTAAACAAGGCATTAAAAACGTTCAAGTCATTTGTCCCGGTTTCTCTGCCGACTGTCTGGAGACCATAGAAGAGATTGGCGAAGAAAATCGCGGATATTTTGAAGAAGCTGGCGGTGAGAAATTTGGTTATATAAGTTGTTTAAATGATCGTTCCGACCATGCCCAAGGTTTAGCAGATTTGGTTTTACAGCATTTACAAGGCTGGGATGTGTTGGTCGATCAAGCCGATTTAGATAAGGTTAAGCAAAACGCCAAATTACTCGGAGCGAGTAACTAAAGGAGGCACTCATTATGAATATCTTTAATCCTAAAAAATTACTGAATTCAAAGTGGACCGCGGTGACGCCAGTCAATAAAGCCCGGCATTTTATCATCACTAAATTGCAGTATGATATTGATGGTCAGGTGGTTTTATGTCTTTTAGAAGCGGTGATTGATAAACAAGAAGTTGAATTACCACCCGCCAGTTTCAAAGAGTCCTCGATTTGGATGCAGGGCTGGTGTTGATCTATTTTTTAACAGATTAGAGGAGTTTTAGATGTCATTAGATTTATTGAGTGTTTTTAAGGGATTTAAACAAACCGTTAAGCCACTTTTTATGACGCTAGGTGTGGTCACGCTATTCAACTTAAGCGGCTGTACTCAAGTACCAAAAGGGGTTGAGCCAGTGCAAAACTTCGATTTAGAGCGCTACTTGGGGCAATGGCATGAAATTGCCCGTTTAGATCACAGTTTCGAAAGGGGCTTAACCGATGTCACTGCCACCTATTCTAAACGTGAAGATGGTGGTGTGCGCGTTATGAACAGTGGATTTAATACAGAGACGCAAGCGATTAAAAGTGCCGAAGGTAAGGCGTACTTTATTGGTTCCCCAAACGTTGGTAGCTTAAAGGTCTCGTTTTTTGGCCCCTTTTACGGCGGCTATCATATTGCAAAATTAGACGAGGATTATCAAATGGCGTTGGTGATTGGTCCAAATACAGATTACGGCTGGATTCTCGCACGCGATAAACAACCAGGCCTGGTCGCCTGTGAAGACTATTTAAAAGCGGCCGAGCAATTAGGCATTGCTAGAGCCGATTGGATTATGGATACGCCTTGTCAATAATGGCTTGGGCTTGTTTTAATCGGTTATGAATTTAATGGCAGGCTATCTTGTATAGATTTCGGCGAACTATTAAAAATAAATGTACAAAAGCTATACAAGGTGTATAATTTATTTGAGCGTTAGTTTTCGTACGTTCATATCGATTGTTGGCTACTTTGGGAAAATATTCAGATTTACACTCTGAGCTTGGTTGAAGTTTTACAAGCTTTGGCACGTAAAGTGGTTTTTATATTGTTTCCTCATTAATAGATGCTAAGTTTTCTGGAGTGATTGTGTATTGGATGAAAGCAATTTTTCTAGGGTGTAGCGTTCCACTTCTCTTTAGTTTGTCGTCCGTTCAGGCCGCTTTCCATACGTCGCCTATTCAAAGCCAAGTTGCAGAGATTCCATTCAAATATCATGCGATGGGTCAGCCGAATGCACCCAAAGTCATTTTATTAGGAGGTGGTCCAGGTTTTTCGAGTTGGAACCTAGAGCCCATTCAAGCCAAGATGGCAAAAATGGGCTACCGAGTGCTCTTGACCGATATGCTAGGGATTGGTGAAAATCGCACTCAGGATGAGTCTCAAAAACAGCATTCTGCCTCAAAGCCAAATCGACAAGGGCTGGTGATTAAAGATTGGATTTCCCAAATCGATGGCTTGGTGAGCAGTGAAGCGGCGCAAACTGAAAAAGTGATCTTAGTCGGCCACTCTTGGGGTGCATTAATGGCTATGCTGTATGCGCGGGCACACCCTGATAAAGTTGCTAAAATTATAATGCTCAATCCGGTTGATCCTGAAAAAGCCGCCATGCAAAATCTAACCGATGAAATACAGGCACGTAATCAAGCTAATATCGATCATAATTGGGACGATGACCAGGCCTGGTCAAATAGTTTTCCAGAATCACAGCAGGATTTAGAGTATCTAACGCTGAGACAGATACAGCAGGTATTGCCGACCTATTTTATGGATTATGAGCTAGGAGTGGAGTATGCCCAGCAGTTTACCGTTTCAGACTTCAATATCGAGTTAAATATCAATGCTTGGAAAGCTTATGATGAAAATCCGATTCAGTTAGAGGCTCTGCAAAAAAGTGTTTTTCCGCTGAGTTTTATTGATTGTCATCAGGACTACTTGATGCCTTATAATCTAAACGCCATGCAAGATAAAGTTGGCTTTCAACAGGTAGACTTGATTGACCAATGTGGTCATTTCCCGTGGATTGAGCAAGCCGATAGGTTTTATCATTTGCTGAAAATTCATCTTGAAACCACCCCAGATTTTCTAACAAATAAGGCTTAAGCATAAACTTTAAACAAACCAATAGATCCCCAAAACGGGTGGTTGATTGCGATTTAAATATTCAAGGGAAGATGAACGTGAGTGAGACCAATAAAGAGCTCTATGGAATGCGCCAGGCCTATCAGAAATCTAAATTGTCTGAAGATTTTGCGCAATCCAGCCCTTTTGGGCAATTTAAAGAGTGGTATGACGCGGCAGAACAAGCGGGTCTAGCAGAACCAAATGCAATGGTTTTGGCGACAGTGGATGCAGATCATCGGCCCAATACCCGTACGGTCTTGCTCAAAGCGTTTGATGAAAAAGGCTTTGTATTTTTCACCAACTATACAAGTGAAAAAGCGGCTGAGATTGATCACAATCCAGAAGTGTCTATTCAGTTTTTGTGGTTAGGCTTAGAACGCCAAGTCAAAATCAGAGGGCGGGCGGAAAGAATCCCTTTGAAAGAGTCGATGCATTACTTTTTCTCGCGCCCGAAAGGAAGTCAGTTAGGCGCCTGGGTCAGCCATCAAAGTCAGGTAATCAGTTCGCGTTCATTGCTGGTGAATCAGTACCAAAAGCTTAAACAGAAGTTTGCCCATGGCGAGATTCCTTTCCCTGATTTTTGGGGAGGCTATCGTATTGTTCCAACGTATTTTGAATTTTGGCAGGGCGGTGATGACCGATTACATGATCGACTGGTTTATGAGGCAGACAGTAAAGCAGAAGGCTGGCAGATAAAGCGCTTAGCACCTTAGTGCATAACGCTATCTCACTCTTATAATTTTTGAACCTATTTATAGAGTCCTAAGGCTTGGATACAAATGTCCGCTTCAAAAGCCTCGCCAATGGCTAGGATGCCTAAACGTTTGATTTTTTGTGGGTTAAGGTTTGAAAAGGTTTTATAAGCCTCAAAGTCTTTAAAAGGTAAAAACAGTCGTTGCCAGGTTTCCGTTGCATTAAAACTCTGTCTAAATGACTGCCACGGCAACCACAATTGTGAAGTTCGAATATGTAAGTTATAACGATGGGAATTGCCTTTGACTTCGATAAAGAGTCCGTCATAATCAGAAAAGTTCACCGCCAATCGGTCTAAGTCGGTTAACTTCATCTGCAAGAATCCACCATTATTCTCCAAACTCACCAGGCCTGATAGACAGTGGCATGGCGATTCCGATTGGTCATGGTAGCTGACCTGACCTTGAGATTGGCCCCCCATCACTTGATCTGAGACAAATTCCCACTGCGGATCTGTTTGTTTTGTTGGGTTATAAATTTCCAATAGGGTTTCGGCTTTAAAAACCTCACCAAACACGTCTAATTGTTCTAATTGGCTTGAATCTTGTAAAGAATCTCGAGTCATTTGAGTTAACCTTTTTAATAAATTTAGACATATAAAATAATTAACGTATCATCTCTGTATAGTATCTATACTTTTATTGTACAAGAAAGTATTGTTACATTAAATAGCTTGTAAAAGTTCCTGTGATATAGGGTTTCACTGATAATTTGGTTGACTCGCCTTATTAAGGTCAGATAAAACGGAGTAGGAAGTAGATGAAAGCAGTTATGAATATTATTATCTTGGGTGGTACGGGGTTTGTAGGGACTTATTTACAGAGCTATTTACGCCAGCAAGGCCATGCCGTCGTGGCTTTAGGTCGTGAGGCATTTACGCCAGAATTTGATTTAACCGCGCATTTGGAAAATCAGGATTTATTGATTATGTTGGCGGGTGAGAATGTCGGTCAACGCTGGAATGCGCAGTACAAAAAAGCATTATTAGAAAGTCGAACGCTCACCAACCAAGCTTTAAAACAGGCATTAGAGACGTGTCAGAATCCTCCTAAACGAATCTTTTCAGCCTCTGCGGTTGGTATTTATCCGCAAAACGGAATTCAAACGCCGGTGGATGAATCTTGCACGCAAGTGGGAGAGGGCTTTTTGGGGGAGCTTGGTCAGCAATGGGAAGCGGCCAGTTTACAATTATCGCCTCAACCCGTCGTTATGCGTTTTGGCGTGGTGCTGGGAACCAATGGCGGCGCTTTACAAAAAATGTTACCCGCTTTTAAATTGGGTTTGGGTGGGCCAGTCGCTGGCGGGGCACAAGCTTTTAGCTGGATTCACATCGAAGACTTGGCGCGTGCGGTTGGTTTTTTGATTATGCACCCAGAACTCAGTGGTATATTTAATTTAACGGCGCCTAATCCGTTAAGTAATCGGGATTTTGGTCAGGCCTTAGCAGACGCCTTGCATCGACCTTTTTGGTTACCAATGCCCAGGTGGATGCTCTCACTGATGTTTGGCGAAGGCGCCCAGGTATTAACGCATTCTTCTGCCGTGATTCCGCAACGCTTAATCGCGGCAGGGTTTCAATTTGATTACCCAGAGATTAAAACGGCATTAACTGATTTATTGGATAAATAGTGCTTGGTAGGCGAGTCGATTGAGTTAAAAGTGTTTGTGATGATAAATCTTGACCAGGCCTGGTCAAGATTGTTTGATCATGATTCTGTGCAGACCTTTGTAAAAGGTCTAGCCTGTAATAGGAATCGTTATGCTGTGTCTTAGAGTGTTGATTAGCTTTCTTCTTGTGCCACGCGGATACGTTCTAGGCGATTTTGCTCTTCTTCCATGGCGGCTTTAATCTCTAGCATAACGCTATCAACATCCGCATCTTGTTCAACTTCATCAAACTTGCCTGTGAGTTCTATCTCTGGAGTGAGTTCACCGGCTTCAAACAAGGCCCAGATTTCTTTGGCATATTTGGTTTTCAGTAAATCTTGAGCGAATTGCGCGTAGTAGTTGGTGATATTATCGACATCACGGGTCAGCATGCGTTTGGCGTTATTATTGGCCGCCGCATCAACCGCTTGCGGCAGGTCAATAATCACTGGGCCGTAGCTGTCTACGAGCACGTTAAACTCCGATAAATCCCCATGTATTAGACCTGCGTAAAGCATGAGCATTATATAGTGCATAACCAAGGCGTGGTCTTCACGCGCTTGTTCGGCATCCATCGATACATCATTGAGGCGTGGTGCCACATGATCATCTTCATCGGTAATGAGTTCCATCAATAGGACGCCATCAAAACAGCCATAGGGTTCAGGGACACGAACGCCAACCGCGGCTAGACGATAAAGCGCATCGACTTCGGCATTTTGCCAAACATCTTCTTGTTCTTTACGGCCAAACTTAGAGCCTTTTTCCATGGCTCTAGCACGACGGCTATTGCGAACCTTACGACCTTCTTGGTATTCCACAGCTTTTTTGAAACTGCGTTTATTGGCTTCTTTGTAGACTTTGGCGCAGAGAGTTTCGGTGCCAGAGCGCACCACAAAAACATCGGCTTCTTTGCCGCTCATGAGCGGGCGGAGGACTTCATCGACTAGGCCGTCTTCGACTAGGGGTAAAATGCGTTTTGGTGTCTTCATGGAGTCCTTATCCGGTTGAGAATTTTGAATGTCTTACAGCGCGCTATAATACACGTCTTAACGTTCTAATAGAATAGGTTTTGTGTGGTTGGTATTCAAGCCAAGGAGGATTTTGTGATTTATAGCCTTTATCCAGCTTTAGCGGGCACCTTTTAAGTGTCATTGGAGAAGGGTTTAGGAGGTTTTCTCGGTGGCCGAGTTTTTAGTGATTAAGTGCCTTAATAGAGTGAATAGGAAGATTGTTTTGCTACGCACATATGGGTGGTGTAAGCTGGTTATTACCATCTGTTTTGGAATGTTTAGTTGCATATAGTATTGGTTTTGAAAGTGGCAAAACAGTGCCATGCTAATACTTGTGTGGATTTAGTTGTATGGGTTGTTTGAGGTTAGGAGCCGAATTATGAAAGCATCAGATCTCTTTGTTAAAGCTTTGGAAGCGGAAGGCGTCAAATATATTTTTGGGATTCCAGGAGAGGAAAATCTAGATTTACTGAATTCCCTTAAAGATTCTCACATCAAGTTGATTGTAACGCGCCATGAGCAAGCGGCCGGTTTTATGGCGGCAACCTATGGTCGTTTAACCGGCCAGGCGGGTGTTTGCTTATCAACAGTCGTCGTGT
>VCMI01000079.1 GCA_006222135.1 Thiomicrorhabdus sp.
ACACGACGACTATGAGACACGAGGCAGGTTCAGCACAGCGCCAAGCATTGATGATAGGCCTTCTATTGTTGACGAGCGCGTCCGACTTGGAGATTGGGAGTTAGATACTGTTTTTGGAGTTCCATCAAGCGCTAGCTTAGTATCAATGGTTGATCGAACATCTAGAATCGCTCGCTTCATTAAAGTTAACACGAGAAAGTCAGACATCGTTAGCGCTGTCATCATTGAGCAATTACGAGCTTTAAACAGGCCTGTTCATTCATTAACTTCAGATAATGGCAAAGAGTTTTCACAATACCAAACGATGGCAAAAGAGCTTGGGACAGATTTTTATTTTGCCCACCCTTACTCTTCTTGGGAGCGTGGAACCAATGAAAATACCAATGGATTGTTAAGACGATTCTTTCCAAAAGGAACAGACTTCGATAAAGTAACTCAGGAAGAAATTGATTGGGTTGTTGATAAGCTCAACAATCGCCCAAGAAAGTGTTTAGGATTCAGAACACCTAATGAGGTGTTCTGGGAAATTAAAACTGTTGCACTTACGACTTGAATGTATCACCCTTAAAACCGGGTATATCTTTAGCCTTACCAGGCATGGTCATTTCCTGTGGACTTTTAAAGAAATGTAGGGTGATTTGGATTACCGGATCGAGCCCGATAATGACGTTAAGTGAGCGTCAATCTACAGGGTCACAACCGCCCGTCATTGCGAACGCAGAAAAGCAATCCAGGGTTAACGTCTAAATACGGTGCTTTGCATTGAGGCATGGATTGCCACGTCACTTCGTTCCTCGCAATGACAAAATCAACCAGGCCTGGTGATTTCTAAAACTTCGTGTTTTCGTGGCTATTTTGGTAAGCCTCAGTCAATGAGACCTCAGCCATCTTCATTTTTTGGGCAAACATTTTTAATGAATCAAGCTGTTCGAATGCTGTTTGAACGGCATCTGCAAGCAATTCAAGATCTTCAATGTATTCATGAATCATTTGATTTCTTAGCTGTCTAAGTCCTACCCAAGACTCGGCCGACTCTAGCCATCCAAACTTTTCTGCTTTATTCAAATTTGTAATAAACGGTTCAATAGGCTCTCCTAAAGCTTTGAGCAAAGCTGGCAAAAGTTTATCTCCAAGCGTATCTTGCAATCGACAAAATCGACTGGTGAATGCCTCTAACTTCAAGGCAAACATAGGATCTTGATCCAGTAATTTTGCACGTTCTACGGTAAATGGTGTTTCAAAAACTTGCTGTGCGGCAAAATCTACCAGTGCAATTTCCTTATCAATCACCGTCTGCAAAAATTCTAGACGTTTTGCTAGCTGGTTCTCTATACTCATAGCAATATTCCTTGCTGTTCGGCTATCTCGTGAATCGGCTGTCGAATTAAATTAGGTGCACTTAATAAAACATCAATTTTTTGCTCACCCAACTGCCGTATAATTTTGGCTTGAAGTGTGGCAATCATTAATGCGGGACGATCTATTTTTGCGTTCAACTGAACATACAAATCTATATCTCCCCCCTTCAGCTTATCATCCACTCGCGAACCAAATAACAAGACCCTAGCCTCTTCTCCAAGGGTCTCCTTAACAGAAGATACAATGACCTGCCGTTGCCGTTCTGATAATCGCATTTAAATCTCCTTAAACTGACTCACTCAAAGATTTATTAATCTTTATTTATTTGATCCGAGCAATTGAGATCGCTAGCGAAGTATTAGATGGTCTGTAGCCTAACTCCATGAAAAACTCTTACAACTCATGCAGAACCATTATATTAATTCAATTTTATGAAAAATAGTTAACCTTATTGGTCTACCATCAGCTAAGTTAGATTTTATTATGCAACACCGTTATACGTCATTGCGAGCATAGCGAAGCAATCCATAATTCACGTCTAAATACGGTGCTTTGCATTGAGTCATGGATTGCCACGTCACTACGTTCCTCGCAATGACAAACCCAGAACAACGTCATCCTCTGGCTTGACCAGGGGATCTCTAGACAGCATAACTTTCTTATAACTGTTTTTCTTCGTGTCTTCGCGCCTTCGTGGTGAATGTCTTTATGTTTGGATTGCCACGGCACTACGTTCCTCGCAATGACAAACCCAGAACAACGTCATCCTCTGGCTTGACCAGGATCTCTAGACAGCATAACTTTCTTATAACTGTTTTTCTTCGTGTCTTCGTGGTGAATGTCTTTACGTTTGGATTGCCGCGGCCTGTGGCCTCGCAATGACAAAAAATTGCAGCCTATTTTTATGGCTTTCGGCTATAGAGTTTTTTTCCAGCTCGCTTAATGTGATCGATTAATTCAACTGATTTGATCTCATCATAAATCGAAACATCTAACAAATAAGGCATATTCAAATCATCTAAATCCACCAAAATACAGCTGAGTACCGAATCCGTTAAATTTTTCCCTTTAACGTTAAATCGATATCTGATCCTGGACGGAAATTTCCCCTTGCACGTGAGCCATAAATGATAACTTGATCTATTTCAAGATAAGAGGAGAAGACCTGCTTTAGAGCTTCTAATGTAGTGGAGGGTAAGCCAAACATGTTAAAAAGATTTCATCTTTTCAAAAAATGCACTTAAAGCAGCCGTATAATCATGCTTAACTTTGGCAAATTCTTGTTCAAGAATGCGCTCATCATAGGTGTGTACTGTTCGATTACGACTTTCGATCATATTCATCCAAACCTGACCATCCTCAACTAACCCTAAAGAAAATGCTAAGCGACTGGCTGAACGCGAGCCTGTAATTCCCTGATGCCCCTCATACTCCAAATAATCTTTCATCACCTTCCAGGCAAGCTCATGCGTAAACTCAAATCTTTGGAGAATACCCTCTTTAATTAAAGCCTCAGCCGACTCATCATACATAGCAACCGCCGAGGTTAATTGATTTAACGCTTTTTGGTAATTCTCAAAGCGCTGCTTCCAGCGAATATCTTGTTCCATATTGAGCTCTCCAAAACACTAAGGAATTTAATTTAAATGTTAAACCGAGAAATAAAATATTTTAAACTAAATCTGGCTTAAATTGTTGCGAAGAAAGCGAAGCAATCCATGATTCACGTCTAAATACGGTGCTTTGCATTGAGACATGGATTGCCACGTCACTACGTTCCTCGCAATGACAGAATCAGATGTACTGTGCATAACCACCGTCATCCTCCGGATTGACCAGGGGATCTCTAGAGAGCAGAGCTTTCTTATAACTCTTCGTGACTTTGTGTCTTCGGGGAGAATGTCTTTACGTTTGGATTATCGGGTCGACGCCCAATAATAACTTCGCTGGATTAAACCCAATTAACCTAATTTAAATAATCAACAACATTCCCATTATGGTTAAAGCCATCCACCAAAGTTGTCAGTTGTTTTGATACGGCCTTAAAGTCACTCTCACTCAGATGTTTTTGCAAGATGTCTAGCTCATTCACAAATTCATCATAAGGCAGATAAGCTTCATGGGCTTTCATAATTCTTGGGTGATCGGTTCCATCGACATTATCGCCAATCAGGAGCTCTTCGTAGAGCTTTTCGCCAGGACGCAGACCGGTATATTGAATTTCAATGTCCCCCTGGCCTGATGCATCCACTACCTCTAAACCAGAGAGATGAATCACTCTAGCGGCTAAATCGGCAATTTTGACGGGTTCTCCCATATCTAATACAAAAACATCACCTCCAACGCCCATAGAGCCCGCTTGAATAACCAAGCATGCCGCTTCAGGAATCGTCATAAAGTAACGGGTAATCTCTTTGTGCGTGACGGTCACAGGACCACCCAAGGCGATTTGCTCTTTAAAGAGCGGTATTACTGAGCCTGATGAACCCAATACATTACCAAAACGAACCATCACAAAACGTGTTKTAGGAAAGTGATCTTGCATAGCCTGCAAAGACATCTCTGCAAGACGCTTGCTGGCSCCCATAAARTTGGTCGGACGSACCGCTTTATCAGTCGAAATCAATACAAAGTTTTGCACGCTACATTCAGCGGCCGTTTTAGCGACYAAATAAGTCCCTATGGMATTATTTAAAATGCCCTCTGCAATATTATGTTCAACCATCGGTACATGTTTATAAGCCGCCGCATGATAAATCGTCTCTACCTGATATTTCTTTATCACAGAGGACAATTTTGATGCGTTTTTGACATCCCCGAGYCATAAACACCAACTCACACGGCAGAGCTTTACTGTGCATCAACTTAAGCAAATCTTGCTCRATGGAATACAACGCAAACTCACTTAACTCGTAAACAATTAATGTCTGCGGTTTTTGCTTTAAAATTTGACGGCAAAGCTCCGAACCAATCGATCCGCCACCGCCCGTGACCATCACCACCTTATTTGAGATGCATTGGCTCAATAGGTCATCTCTGGGCGGGACAGAATCTCGCCCCAACAGATCCTCAATACTTACGTCGCGAATATCTGCAAAAGAGACCTTACCATCCGCAATCTCTTCCATACTGGGCAAGGTAGAAATAGCAACCGAAAAAGGCTCTAACCAGGTCAAAACCTTTTTCTTCTGTAAGGCCTTTAAAGAGGGAATGGCCAGTAAAACGGCTTTAACATCAAAACGCGAGATTAATGATTGCAACTCATCACGAGGATAAACCTTGATCGAACCAATCTTTTGATATTTAAGACTCTTTTCATCATCAATAAAAGCGACCACTTTACGATTAGGCACCGACTCTAAAGCCTGCATCAACTGACGACCAGAGGCCCCTGCCCCAAAAATCACAATCGATTGCGCATTGTCATTTATGCCCATGGCTTTGAGTAAAAACCAGCGAACAACAAATCGAGAACCGGCCACATAGAACAACGCTAATAACCAAGCAATGATTAACGCCGATCGGGGAAAGGTGAAATCGAGTAGCAATATCGCCGTGGACCAAAGCAAAAAACTTAAAGAGACGGCACTGAATACGACGAAGACAAAGCGATGACTGATGTAACGGACTACTGCACGATACAAGCCCATTCTTACAAACACAGGTAGCGCAAACAGTGGTAACAAAACAATGGCCGGCACGTATTCTGTTACAGGAAAAACCGTATTGCCTAAACGTAACCAAATGGCCAATACGGCAATAAGCAGCAACCCAATCACATCCACAAAAATAGAAATTAATCTTTTCTGCCAACGAGATAAATTTAATAACCAATCAACATTAAACACTAATGAGAGACTCCATCACTTTTAACGACTTTTAAAAAGGTAAGCCACAAAATACGCAGATCAAACCAAAACCCCTGCTTATCAGCATACTCAACATCCAGTGCCACTTTTTGCGGAATAGGCAGTTCATCACGGCCATTCACCTGCGCCCATCCTGTTAAACCTGGCATGAATTTTTCGATGCCCTTTGCCGTGCGTAAGGCAATTAAATCATCCTGATTAAACAAAGCAGGACGTGGCCCGACAAAACTCATATCGCCTTTTAAAATACACCACAATTGCGGCAACTCATCCAAACTGGATTTTCGTAAAAAGTCACCAATTGGCGTTAAGACACTTTTAGGATCTGGCAACAAATGAGTCGCGACTGCTGGTGTACCGGTTTTCATGCTTCTGAATTTAGGCATTTTAAAAATAACATTGTTTTTGCCCACTCGATCCGACCAATACAGAGCAGGCCCTTTAGAGGTGAACTTAACCAAGAGAGCCACCCATACAATCGGCACCAACAATAAAAAGCTGGCCAATAATGCCAGCAATAGATCAAACACTCTTTTCATTTAACAAACCTTAATAAAGTCTAAAATCCCGCAGAATACGTAATTAGAAGGGAATTATAGACATTTAAACCATTTATTAACACTTAAAATTCATTCATTTTCATAAGACTAAACAGTCGCGTAACCACCGCCCGTCATTGCTAGTAAAGCGAAGCACCTAGAATAAATATCTAAGCGAAAATCATGGATTGCCACGTCACTACGTTCCCTGCAACGACAGAATCAGATGCTCTGCACATAACACCGTCATCCTCCGGCTCGACCGGGGGATCTCTAAATAGCAGAACTTCTTACAACTGTTTTTCTTCGTGACTTCGCGCCTTCGTGGTGAATGTCTTTATGTATGGTTTGCCGCATCACTACCTTCATCACAATGGCAAGGGAGATTACAAATTATTACTCTTGTATCTTAGATGTTTTCAAAACCTAAAAAGAAGACCATATCTTGGCTTTAAACTCAATAGACTTCGTCATGCGTGCCTATATCAATCGGGATAATCTCTTTTTCTTTAAAAACAAAATCAATTACAACTCGATATTTCATATTAATTGAAACGCTATGATAATCGTTTAATTTACCTTGGAGCTTGTGCAAACGCAGTGAGGGGTGAAAAGGATCAAGTTCAAGTAACTCAATGGTTTTTACATATCTTTCTAAAGCGTCAGGGTGCTTTCTAATAAACTTTTTTAGCTTTTTAAAATATTCATCCGTCCGAATGATTTTATAGTTCATCCATCAACTCTTTTGTATGCTCTGCCGCAGTTTGTACTTTATAGCGACCCTCTTTGATATCTTGCATCACTTTCATGTGCGCCAAGTCGAGTTCATTCTGTCTAAACTCGTTATAGCGTTCAATATCCAAAACCACATATTTATTTTTACCTCGAACATTAATGACGAGTTCATCTGCTTTTTCTAGCATTTTTCCAAAAAAAGCGACACCCTTTGTCTTAACCTCATTCGCTGTAACAATCATAATCGCATCCTTAATAGTACTTTTAAAAGTATTCTAGCACGTTAAATATTTCAAGGATACTACAAAATTTGCATTTCAAAAAAACTCACAAACCCCATTAGCAACTCCAACAGCCTTGCTTGCGCAAAAGGTCACAAAAAGCACAAACACAAACACAAAAAGCAAAAAGCAAAAAGCAAAAAAAGAAAAAGAGAAAAAAGGGGTCAGGTCTTACATTCATACAATTTGACCGCTCGGCTAACCGTCACATAATGCACACCAAAGTAATCGCCAATTTCCTTCAT
This sequence comes from Thiomicrorhabdus sp., assembly GCA_006222135.1. Lineage (GTDB taxonomy): Bacteria > Pseudomonadota > Gammaproteobacteria > Thiomicrospirales > Thiomicrospiraceae > Thiomicrorhabdus. The sequence goes on from VCMI01000079.1 coordinate 7,029, forward strand.
CGTATAGTGCCCAGCAAGGTAAGCGGTTGCCATCGCTTCACTTTTCGACTGACAACAATCAGCATATTCATTTAACGGCCGTCGTATTTGCAGCTGGCTGGTTACTTCTTTGTCCTGAATATCCGCATATTGCGCACGAATATTTTCGATAAATTGCTCATCACCTAAAATAGAATGCTGATAGTCATCACCCAACAGCGAAGGCTTATTAACCCCCCTCTTTGATAAAAGAGGTGTATTTTGCTACAGCCTGCTTCAGGTTGCTATCAAACTGCATCAGAAGAGGTTTTCTTGCCAGCCAATCTTGCGCCACGACCAATCCAATCATGGCAGGGTAACTACTCCACTCCCAAGCGCTTAAGTCAGTTATCATATTGGCCCGTATCGGGTTCAACACAATATAGCGCGACAACTCCAATAAATACGCATCCACTTGAACCAAAATTGCTTTAAAGCGCCCCTGGTACAAATGACCAGACAGATTGTGTTTGCGATTAAATCGCTGAGTATAAACACCGTTTAAATGACGCATCCCCCTTGAAAGATTGCCATTCGGCGTTTCAACCAAAAGATGATAATGGTTCGTCATTAGACAGTAACTGTGGATTATCCAACCAAACCGATCACAAGCCTCTCCCAACGTATCAAGCCACAATTGGCGATCACCATCATCTAAATAAACATCTTCTCGCCGATCGCCTCTAGAAGTCACATGGTACACAGCACCCGAAAACTCAATTCTTAATGGTCTTGACATATAAACCCAACCCTTTTGCGTTACTCATGCTACTTATGACGGCTAACAACCAAAGCACAGCAGTACTTGACCAACCCAAAGCCATCGAATTGCTTACTGCCTAACGGCAAGTACATTTTTGTGACTAGGATAAATATCGTAATGTAAGACCTGACCCCTACCTTTTCGAGCGTAGCGAAGCAATCCATGGCCAACGCAAAATACAGCACTCAAACACAACGCCATCCGCCGGTTTCACCCCTCCCATCATCCACTGGCTTGACCAGGGGATCTCACACGGCAAAGAGAGATTACCGGATCAAGTCCGATAATGACGGTGTGGCGTCAAGCGCGGTAATGACGAAGTGGCGGTTGTCATTGCGAGCACAGCGAAGCGAAGCAATCCATTCAACGGCCAACTTCGTAAACCCTGGACTTGCCGACTGTCACAACGTCACCCTCTTGTTTCACCCCTCCCGTCATCCTCTGGCTTGACCAGGGGATCTCACACGGCAAAGAGAGATTACCGGATCAAGTCCGATAATGACGGTGTGGCGTCAAGCGCGGTAGTGACGAAGTGGTGGCTGCCATTGCGAGCGTAGCGAAGCAATCCAGGTGGTTAACCGCTAAATACAGTGCTTTGCCTTGGAAAAGGTACCCTGACCACCATTATGCTTCCTGAATAACAATCGTTAAGCGGTTTTGAAGCAGTTGCATACTTTCTAGATGGAGTGGTAGTTGAGAATAGATCTCTTGTGCATAATCTTCTCGATAAGTATGCGAAGTAAGATTTCGATCATTCAGCATTTTTAACCAGGCCTGTTCATCCTCAATCCATCCTAATTGATAAGCAAACTGTAAAGCCTTTTTAGGTGATAATGCCTCAATCCCTTCAATGTCCATCAACATTTTCTTGAGCAACTTCCAACCCAATTCAAAACAAAACTCAAAACGTTGAATCGAACCATCGATCGCAAGAGGGTTTGACTGATCTTCTGCTAACGCTTCTGTAAAACGTAGTAAAGCTTTCGAAAAATAAGACATCGCATCATGCGTTTCAGTCTTCATACACCACTACCTTACTTTCATCAATTTTATGTTTAAACAAATTATCGCTCAAATTATCGTATCGAACGATATCAATCCCTAAAAGCGTATCAGCGTCTTCTACAATATCCAACACCTCCTGCCATTGCTGAAAAGAAGCTTCTGGACAATTTACTGCAATATCGATATCCGATTTAGGCCTTGCATCACCACGGGCTCTTGAACCAAATAAATAGACTGATTTCACAAATGACAACGCAATGAGTTTATTCCAAAACTCATACTGAGCCACTTCTGCTGGGAGGTTTAGTTTATGACTAATCATCTTTTGTTAAAGCCTGTGTTATTTTTTCTAATTGCTCATCCATAGTAACCACAGGTTTCCAGCCTAATAAATCGCGTGCTTTAGAGCTATCCACCTGCAAAGAACCAAACAAACGATTTGCTACATCGCCTTTGCCAATCAATTTAGCGGCAAAGGTCATCAAACCAACCGGAACAGGAATCAACCAGGCCTGTTTGTTTTGGGCTTTGGCGACTTTTCTTAATAATTGCGTGGTAGAAACATCCTCTCCATCAGAAATCAAGAACACTTGATTAGCCGCTTTAGGGGATTTTTCTCTGTCTGCACATAAAACAATAAAATCCACCAAATTATCCAACGCAACGCCGCTAAAGAACGTTTATTGTGAACAGGGTAAATGTCGTAATGGAAGACCTGACCCCTCTTCCTTTAAATAATTATTTTCTTCTATCATTAAAGAAGAATATCCAAACCACGAGATTCAAGCAAAAAGAGAAGCTTTTGGGCCGCTCCACTTGGGTGCTTAAGACCTTGCTCCCACTGCCTTACTGTTGATGGACTCATGTTTAAAGATGCAGCCAGCACAGTTTGGCTTAAATTTAATTTATGGCGAATAGACTTAATACGAGTACTGTCATACTCAGGCAACTCCTCACCACATAGCAAATCATAATGATTCATCTTTCTCTTATCGATAAAGCCTAAACTATGCAAGCCTGCTGCCGTATCATGAACAGCATCCATAATACTCATTCTAAAATCTTCACTCATTACAAATCTCCATTAGCTTTTTCCTGTAAACCAACGCACTTAGCTCATCATCAGTAAGACTTAACAAATCCTCAGACAATAATTTCAAAACTTCCTTTTCACGGTCATTGATATTAGAACGCTGCGACTTTACAAAGCCATAAACAAAAAACCATCTACTCCCTAAGTTAGTAGCGATTAATGTTCTGGCTCCCGCACTCTTGCCTCGATTACCTAGAGCAACTCGTTTCTTGTACAAGCCCGCACCTAAGTCTACATCAAACAAACCTCGCTCCATTTCCTGAACCGCTTCGCATAAACTTTCGTCATCAAGTATCGATTTTTTTAACCATCGATTAAAGGCTGTTGTTTTAAATATTTTTTTCATTGTAACACTCAGTGATACAGATTATAGATTATCGACACTTATAAAACGTTTATGGGTGTCCTTTATCTCAGAGGAGGTTGTCTTTGCGAGCAAAGCGAAGCAATCCAGGTGGTTAACGTCTAAATACAGTGCTTTGCCTTGGAAAAGGTACTCTGACCACCATTATGTAAATTTTCTTTTTATTTTTGATTATCAAAGAGTTAAATCCACTGCTGTTTTTGCAATATTTGGTAAGCAACAGCAATTTGCTTTTCGCTGAATTGTTTTTTGTACTCATTCCAGCTATGTATTTTTTCTCGAGCCTGATCAATAGAAGATGCGCCTTCATTTTTTACCACCCAATAAACAGTAGAAAGTAACTCCAATCCATAGGCTGTTTCAAACCCCTCTACCAATTTTGCCACTCGGCTAAAATGTTCTTGGGTCTCATGTTTATCTTTTAAAAAACAGTTGTCTGATTAACCACATTAGGCATCAATTCAATTTGCTTATCAGGCGCGTCACCACCATCTTGATAACCTTTAATAAAATGTCCTTCAATCGCATTGAAAACATGACGTAAATTATCCGCATAAGGGCCATAAGTCGCTTTGTGATAGTTAAGACGTAAGGGTTCACCTGCTTCTTGCAAAAAGAACATCAGTTTATGCACTTCCAACAAACTAATAGTTGGATCAAGCAAGCCATTTAAATAACGATCAACCAACCCGACTAATGCGGCTCGCCCCGCAGTCATCTTCGGTGCTTTTGCTTCTGCCACAATTTTTTGGCCAGAAACATTAGACGGCTCATAAATCCGCACTTCAACACCGGATAAACCCGAAAGCTTAGACTCAATCAGGTGTTTAACCAATTGCCAATCTAAACCGCCCAAGCCACTGCCAAGCGGCGGAATCGCAATGGATTGAATCTGGTTATCTCTAACCACCTTCACCAAATCATCCAAACCTTGTGCAATGTCTTCCATTCGGCTTTTACCTTTCCAATGGCGCTTAGTAGGAAAATTAATTATCCATTGTGGGCCAAACATATCATCATTTGAATAGACAAACATTTTTCCGGGCTTAACCACCCTCTGCTCACAAGCCGCAGCATAAGCCTTAAAATTTTGCGCAAACTTCTTTTTAAACTGCAACGCAATACCGCGCCCCATGACGCCAACACAATTCACCGTATTCACAATCGCTTGTGCATTATCTTCTAGGAGATTACCGGTTGTGTACTTAATCATTTTGTCGCTCCACTAGTAATACCATGCTTTTTTAATTTCAACGGTGGGTTGATGTATTTGATTCGATAACAAGCCATCGACTGCATTCTTCTGTGCATCACTAAACACGCCTACCCGCTCTACCAAATGCCAAGGAAAATGGTTTTCCAATAAAAACTCAGCTTGCTTGCCTTCTTTGTGTTCACCCGACCATTGTGCTGCACTAATCGAATCCCAGCGTAGTTTGCTTAAATCATTCGGGTCATTCGCATCTTCAAAGTAATACGAACCCGCATTCGATTTTGTAAACGCCCACCTTTGCTGGTTTTGATTGGCCCAATTAACCGCAGAGTACAAGTCCGCCTCTAAATGCACTATTGGTTCTTGGCCGCCTTTATAAACGATATCTTCACTACGCCCAGAATGAATCAAAAACAACATCACCGAGCGAGGACAAAAATAAAAAGGGACGCAATCCCCAACATACAAATCAGGATACGTGCCTAACTGCAGTTCATGCATTCTACGATGTTTAATCTGGTTCATACCAATCATAGTGCCAGCATTCGCTCGCTGACTGATTACTCTGTCTGAAAACAACCCACCATCATGCAAAATCGAAGGCAAGCGATCTAGATGCACAATATGATAAATTTTTGGATTAGCGGGCATCACCATAAAAACTCTCTAGCGACTCAACGCAGCATACAAATCCAAAAGCTTTTGCTCTTCAATCGACCAGTTGTATTTTTGCAAACACATTATTTACGCGTATCCTTTCTCACTGCCGTTAAAAACTGATAGTATAAATACCCTAACAGAACCTTGTTTAAGAAGAACATGAAATAGTCATCTCCAAAATCTTGCAATGATGTCAGTAAAGAACTAAATTTATAAAAATCTTGTCCGAAATAAGTGCCGCACACTGCGTTATTTGTTAACACGCCAACCAAAAATACCCAAAAGAAAGCCAATGGCCAGCTAGTGGAATGATTAGATGAAAGCTTGTGCAAGCCTAATACAATGCAATCCGCTGATGCTTTAAAACCTTCATCAGGTTTGCAACACACTTCTTCTGTTCGTTTCGCTAACTCTAGCGCATGAAACTTATTTGAATCGATGATATTGCCTACTTTAGTCAGCTGATATTTAATGATTCGATAAGTCTCGCGAGTCGTTTTTGCTTTCGACTGCTTTTGCTCTAGCCCTGTAACACCAAAAAAATTCATCTCTTTTTCGATGTTCGCGTATTCCAAATTAAGTCCTTTTTTGAAATGCGCTTTTCTAAAATGTGTATAACCCTCAAATGTCACATATTCAAACAGCACATGCTCTTTAAAAACCGTATCACCAAACAACGCCAACCCCCTAAAGTTCACCGCAAAAAATACAATATCAGTGGCTGTTAAAAACTTTGTTTTGAAAAAATCGGCATTTCTTTCAAAATCGACGTCTCGCAGCACAAAATTTTCGACTTCACAGTTATGCAGCTTAAAGTTTGCATGAAATACCGTGTCCTTTATAGACAAACGATTTATCTTTAAACACTTTTTTTCTTCTCCATACTGTTTATTGATGTAACACTTACCCTCTAAACAGCAATCATCAAAAGACAAAGACTCTAGCTCTAAATCGATATTGGCATCATTCACAAAGACACAATTAACAAAATTGATATGCTTAAATTTAGGATCAAGTGTCGATAAAATCTCATGAACCCAAATCGAATCATCAAACACTATAGCTTGATAAGTAACACTTTCTTTGTTTTTTATAACATGATTGTGAATATCGTCAGGGTGCGAATACTCACCGCTCAACAGATGTGAATACTGCTCCAACCCAAATGCTTTTAAGTGGCATGAACTTTCTTCTTCCACTTTTTTAAAACTCCAAAGCCTGTTGCGGTGTTTGATGTGACAAGCTCGTTTTAACATTCAGATTTTTCTTAAAGCTGGCGTCACATTCATGGACAAGCAGATTCAAATCGGCTTTGTTTTTAATGGTCATAAAATCCTTCTTAGGCGCAAAATACACCAGTGCTTTTTTATTTTGATTCAATAGTTCAACAATATTATTGTAGGAGCCTTGGCTTTTGCCATCCCACAACACAAAACCATAATCCGCCACTTCGGCCATCTTCTTATCTTTGACCGTATAAAAAGCACGCCCTTTAAGCTTGGCGTCAACATGTATTTGATTCACTTGCCATTGTCCAAGATTGTTACGACACTTATCACCGGCACAAAACACCGTTACGGCCTGATAACCCACCTCTTTCAAAAAGGCTTGCACGGCCTTATCGGCACCATTCGCATCCCCCACTACAACTGAAAAATGTTGATTCATAACATTGCTTAAACGCGCTTTTACTTCTTGATTCAGGCGCGATAAATGACGCGAGCCAGAAATAAACACCGTGGTCATCGCTTGCTCCTTGTTTTGGTCATAGTTAATACATAAACATTATGACACTTTGCATCACGATATAAAATCTCGGTTGCCACCTCAAGCGTCGCCCCAGAACGAAATAGATCATCAAAAAACGTTTATGGGTGTCCTTTATCTCTAAAAGGCAATCAGACCCAATAAAATATCAAACACTCTTTTCATTCAACAACCTTGGAAAAGCCCAAAAATACGTAATTAATCGACTATTATAAATGCTTAACATCTAGATAATGAATTCATTTAACAGGATTACGTCAGTCAGCACCCTTCACCGTCATCCACTGACTTGACCAGGGGATCTAACACAGCAAAGAGAGATTACCACGTCAAGCGCGATAATGACGAAAGAAAACAACCATGTAATGACAAACTAACCAGGCCTGGTGACCTCAAGAACTTCGTGTTTTCGTGTCTTCGTGGTTGTTTTTACATGCCTCAGATAATGAGACCTCAGCCATTTTTGCCAACTGCTCATCCATCGTAGTCACAGGCTGCCAGCCCAATAACTCTCTTGCTTTAGAACTAAACAAACGGTTTGCTACATCACCTTTACCAATCAATTTAGCCACCAAATTATCCAACGCCACTAAAGAACGTTTATTGTGAACAGGGCAAAATGTCGCATTGTAAGACCTGACCCCACTTCCCCATTGTTATAGATTTCATTACAAGGCAACTGAGCCGACTCACACCCACTCCAATAGAGTTTTTCTGTTAATCAATTTTTATATTGAGCTTATTACCCATACACGCTTTAAACGCATCATGTGAACGTTGTTGATGCGGTATTTCATGACAACATTCGCACAGTGCTTTAATTACCACAGAGTGCGATGCTAGACCTTCCACACTATCCGCAAGATAAGTGCTATAAAAACGTTCTAATTCGTTATAACCACTCTCAGAGCCATCTTGGCCACAAGAGATTAAATCCCATTCTTTTGAACCACCGCCGCCCTGCTTATCTTCATAACCAAACTGATCGTTGATGTCTTGTACTGAGTTCACACCTTGGCAATCATTTTTAAAAACTCTTTAAAATTTTTCATATTTCTTCTCTAAAATAACCAGGCCGGGTAGAGGTTAATTTTTGTTTTGAATGTTAGGGTGTTTGGCAACACGACAAGCTGATTCTTATTTTCCGTTTCACTTTCTAAAAAAGGAATCAGCGGTTTAGGCAGGTTAGCCTCGGCAGACATTCTAAAGGCATGTTCACGCCAAAAAGGCCAAACATTGTGTATGGCGTTAAATTTTATAAACTCTTCTAAAGCCTGTTCTTCGACTTCATTAGCCTGAAGATATTTAGCAATAAAGGTCGACTCAATCTCTGCAAGCACCTGCTCTTCCTGATCATCGGCCAATAGAACAAACCTCAACCCAAAAGCGGCTTTTACGTTAATGATCGTTTTGCCACCCTCAGACGCTAAAACTTCTGCGCTGACTGAGAGTTTATTTTGTTGCTTCATATCCTCTGGGTAATCATCAGCAAAAATTTCTTCAAACCTTGAGATTGACGAAGAATACAGATGAATATCAACCAGTTCTAACGCATCCGCAGCTTTTGAGATAAGCGCTTTATCCATACTGTTCCTCTTGCATTTTCATACTTTTGACAGATTTGTATTTATGATCATTTGCCGCTTTAAACACCTCATAAGGCACGAGATTATCATCTTTGTAAATGAGATGATCTTTATCGACCGCAATACTCGCTTCGACCAATAGATCGTGTAACACCATAGGATGTTTTAGAGCTTGCTTAATGAGTTTATCCATGGCGACGCTTTGCGAAACTTCGCAACGCTCATATTTCGAAAACGCATTTCTGCCACCGCCAAACACCAAAGAGGCTTGCTCTTGCGTCAAGCCCAACTGTTTTCTTGCTTTTGCGATCTCGACAGAAGTAAACAAACCATCATGCGCTTTTTTCGCATCACGAATGGCCTTGTCATTCTGTAGGATTTGCTCGACTGTAATAAACTCTCTGTTACAATTTAGGCATATTGAATAGGCCATCGGCACGTTTAAAGTCACGCACTTATAGCTTATTACTTCATCAGTCTGCGCGACGACGACATCTTTACTTTTACAAATTTTGCATCCACTCATATCTGAATCCCCTTACATTCTGCGTATCACTACAAATGAAACGACCCCAAATCAATCACTAGGAAATCATTCACCAAACAGAATTTAATATACAAATCGTCCGTAACACTTTCCCCGTCAACGCGTCTAGTATATCGGCAGGTATAATCATCATCCGACGGGGTACCGTCGTCGTAAACATGTGTTTTACGAAAATCCGACTCGCTTAATTGCATCAAACAATCTATAACATCATTAAGGTCATAGCCTAAGTTAGCAATATCGCGCTGCACCTTCCTGCCACGGTACTCAATTCGAGCCGCACTGCCTGCAGTTCTGACTTCTTCAAGACTGTACGCTGCCACCCTACCCTCTAGTAACCATAATGGTTAGTTAATTATACATGCTCTTCAAAATTCAGTTTAAATTTTTGCATTCTTAGTTTGTTGTGTTCGCTGTTTTGGGCGAGGCGTTTAAAGATTCCAATAAGTTAATGCCAAACAACGACACATAACTATAACGGGCCAAATCAATTAAATCACTTATTACCTAACGGCAAGTACATTTTTGTGAATAGGGCAAAATGTCGTATTGTAAGACCTGACCCCGCTTACTTTAAACACTAATGAGATACTCCATCGCGGTTAATCACTTTTAAAAAGGTAAGCCACAAAATTTTAATATCAAACAAAAATCCCTGCTTAGCGGCATACTCAATATCCAAAGCCACCTTTTGTGGAATAGGCAATTCATCCCGACCATTCACTTGCGCCCACCCAGTTAAACCTGGCATTAATTTTTCGATGCCCTTTTCCGTGCGTAATGTAATCAAATCATCCTGATTAAACAGCGCGGGGCGTGGGCCGACAAAACTCATGTCACCTTTCAAGATACAACATAACTGCGGCAATTCATCTAAGCTGGATTTTCTTAAAAAACCACCAATCGGCGTTAATACACTTTTAGGATCTGGCAGTAAATGAGTCGCCACCGCTGGCGTATCGGTTTTCATGCTTCTGAATTTAGGCATTTTAAAAATAGCATTATGCTTGCCCACTCTATCTGACCAATAAAGCGCAGGGCCTTTAGAGGTGAGTTTAACCAAGATAGCCACCAAGACAATCGGAACTAACAATAAAAAGCTAGCCAATAATGCCAGTATAAAATCAAATACTCTTTTCATTCACTAATGCCTTCATTATTTTTTCTAATTGTTCATCCATCGTCACCACCGGCTTCCAGCCTAATAAATCGCGCGCTTTAGAGCTGTCCACCTGTAAAGAACCAAACAAACGATTTGCCACATCATCTTTACCAATCAGTTTGGCTGCGAAAGTCATCAAACCAACCGGAACAGGAATCAACCAGGCCTGTTTGTTTTGGGCTTTGGCGACTTTTCTTAATAATTGAGTGGTTGATACATCCTCATTGTCGGAAATCAAAAACACCTGATTGGCCGCTTTGGGTGATTTTTCTTTGTCCGCGCATAAAGCAATAAAATCGACTAAATTATCCAACGCCACTAAAGAACGTTGGTTATGAATCGCACCAAAAGGCAAAGGAATACTTTTCTTCATCCAATTCATCATCGAAGCAAAATTAGCTTTTACGCCAGGACCATAGACCAAAGGAGAACGAATAATCACCACCTCCATACCCGTTTCTAAAGCCAATGCCAATAAACCCTGCTCGGCTTCGTACTTAGACAATCCATAAGGATCTGTTGGAATATATTGATCGTCAGGTAAAAAGGATAACCAGGCCTGGTCATTTCTCCATTGACTTTAATAGAGCTCAAAAACACAAACCGTTTAACGCCAGCTGCCGCCGCCATACGAGCCAAAACCAAAGTCGCATCTCGATTTACTTTACGGTATACCTCTAAAGGATCTGCCGACTGCTCTTGCATAATATGCGCGCGTGCCGCTGAATGTACGACAACCTCCACACCCTCCAACGCCGAAAGCAGCTCGTTATGCAACTTCTGATCAGGCATTGAACCTACCAGGCCTGTTAGGTCGCCAATTACGGGCTGAACGTCACTGGGTAAAAGTGAAGACGATGAACGAACCAACGCTCTAACCGTTTTATTTTGTGTAAGAAAACTCGACACCAACACTTGACCTACAAAACCCGTAGCGCCTGTTATTAAAATCTTATTCGTAAACATATCAACGCTCTTTTTCTTGACTTAAGAGTCGAACATATTCTTGAACTACCTGCTTATTGATTAGTTCTGATGAAAAATATTGATTCGCTCTTTTTTGAGCATTTTGACCCAATGCTTTACGTAAATCACTATCATTAATAATTTGCAACAATGCATTCGCTAACTGGTCAATATTTTTTGGCTCAACTAAAAGACCTGTTTCTCCATCAACAATAGCATCTGATAAACCGTAAATATTGGTTCCAACAGCAGGTAAATCCATTGCCGAAGCTTCAATAACAACGGTACCAAAACCTTCTCTGTAACTGGGAATACAAAGCACATCGGATGCTGCCATATACTGTTCAGGCAGATCGGTATAACCAGTAAACTTAACTCTCTGCTCCAACATTGAACCCGTTGTAATGCCCAATTCCGATAAGGTAAGTTCTTGTGGCCCAACAAAAAGCAAATAAGCGTTCGAATCATTAACAAGAATACTGTTAAAAGCATCCACCAACTCAACAACTCCTTTATCACGCACAATTCTACCCACAAAAAGTAAAACCAAAGCATTCTGTGGAATACCTAATCCTTGTTTAATCAAAGAACAGTCAGCAACACTATACAAATCTGGATTGAATCGTTGCGTATCGACTCCTGCCAAACTGCCTTGCCCAATGACAGACAATTTAAGAGAAGAAACTATCTTTTCTGAAACTAAAAATTCTTTTTGCGATGAACTGTCTGTATAACAGGCTGTATTTAAAAATCCGATGACTTTATCGGCAAGCTTTGCAACTACACGCTTAGCTCCTGTAAGCGTAACCCATGGTTGCCCAGTAAAGGTATGAATTCTTATCGGCACACCTGCCAATTTACCAGCTACGGCACAAATCAACCCTGCCTTAGGCGTGGTTGAATGTACAATATCAAATTGCTGCTTTCTAAAAAGTCTCAAGAGTTTGAATAACGCAGCAAAGTCTTTCAACAGACTAATCTGTCTCGGAATATCAATAGAAAAATAAGTACAACCGTCAATAGGTCTATTTAAAGCTGGTTCACTTGCAATCACGGAAACTTCTGCACCTGAGGCTATTGTCTCTTTTATTTGTGCATGAAGCTGAGTATCAATAAAAAAAGCGACTGTTGAAACACGCGCCAACTTCACTCCCTTCAAAGAACAATTTTTATGAGGCATTAACGCTCAACCTTATTATTCAGCAACACTTCACTGATTGTTTTAGTGACATCACGACTAGGTACAAAACCCAGTAATTTATGAATTTTTTCATTCGAATAATGCGTGCGATTCACTAGCGCATCGACGCGTGATTTTTTTAGTGGGAACCACTTTATCCAAGAGAATAGAAATACAAAAAACCTAATTAATCGCTCATTAATTCTAACTTTAGGCTCCGAAGTACCTAGTGCTATTGCCATGGCATCCAATACATTTTCTTGAGGACAATCATTAGACAAATTAAAAACCTGATTTTTAGCACGCGGATCAAAGCCACATAAAGCTAAAACTTCTGCAACATCGTCAACATGTACATAATTTGAAACGGCTCCTGGCTTGCCAATATAAAAGAATAAACTACTTCGTATCATTCTACCCAGCTGGCGAATAGAGCTATTTGGCATCTCCTTACCATAGACATTAGAAGGCCTGAGGATTGAGTAAGTAAAACAACTGTCTTTACCTGCTTGTATTATTAATTCATCTGCTAAAGTTTTAGTTACTTCGTAGCTACCGACAGGATTAGTCGGCGTTTCTTCAGTTACAACTCTCTCAACATTTGCAGCAGGCCTGGATGAGCCATAAGCACCAACGGAACTTAGCTGCACCCAATGAATAGATTTATTTTGAGATTTTGACATTACTTTACAAGCCTTAACGAGACGTTTTGTAGTATCAACGTGTAATGACTGCATTAATGCTTCATCATGCAACTCACCAGCGCAATTGAAAATAACATCATATCTACTAGCCAAAACCTCAAAATCAAACTTTGGATCTAATAAGTCACCTTTAATAAAACAAGCAGAACGATCTTTTGAGGTTGAATCATCCACTTCAGAGCGTGACAAAACATCAACATGACAATCTTTCACAACGAGCATTTCTACTAATTTTTTCCCGATAAATCCTCGACCACCAGCAACTAAAACTTTCACATAAACCTCGTTCTATGAATAACAAATAATTGCCTTTCAATTATTTGTATTAAAAAATACAATTAAACCTGCACTGACTTATATAAAGGTTTAAGGATTGAAAGAACAGTAGCACTTCTATTCTTTTTTGCTAGTAGCAACATATACACTCCAGCATGACTAGAACAAGCATAAATATAATATTGAAAAGTTATACTCTTTTTTTAATTCCTTTTGAATCATAGCTATTAGGCTCAAAGTAGCCTCTGAATAAAAGAAAGAATACGCTAGGATAAAATAGATAATCGAACCACCATATTAAATATATAGGGTCAAAAGCAGCTCTGAATAAAAATATTAAAAGAATAAGAGCATGGATCCAATACCTCCCAATAACTAACTGAACAAATGAGAATACTATCAACATCATCAGGAACAAAAACCAAAACCAAAATAGGCATGCATTCTTAAAAATGCTGAATGTGGATTTCCATTAAACTCCATAATTAATTCATTGTAATTAAGATTACTACCAAAAAATAAACTAACCAGATTAATATCACTGACATATGAACGCCAAATTTCATACCTAGCAGACTCTAAACCCTTAGAAAAATTACTATAGTCTTTTATTAAATCGCCAACGCCAAGTGCTATCGCCAGTATTATTGAAAGTAATAATATAAAAACCTTAAACTTAATAAAGCTCTTATTTTGCAATAAAATAATAATAAAAAAGATAAATGATAGAAATAGCCCTGTTCGACTATACAAAATAAATGAAGAAAAAATTAGTAGTAAGCCTAAAATTAGAGATGGGCTTGACCTCATTAGTGTCTTTGACAATAGATACCCAAAAGCAAAGGCTATTAAAATTGCTGAGTATACATTCCGACTACCTGCATCCAATAAACTATTGAACGAATTCCTATCAAAGCCATTAGCAATAAGAACCAATGTAACAATTAAGAATATATAAAATGGATATTCATAAACATATTTTGTTATGTTTAACTCTAACGATGCCCAGGCTATCCCAATACCGGATAGTAAAAATAAAATTACACCATAGTTCCTCATGCCCGTCCATACTGCTGCATATGCTCCAAATAAAATCAAAAACAGAATTACAAAAAGTAATAGTATTTTTTGTTGATAACTTATTCTATTTTTTCTATAAAACATTATAGAAAAAATAGACACTCCAATAACCAACGAAACTACCTGCAACAAAACGCTACCCAAAAAAGCATAAAAACTTACCAACACTGGGTACGTAATACACCCCCAAAACATAAAAGTAGTTTCTAATGAAAAAAATTTATTATTTTTCATACGCTAAAGACTACAAAGCTCTAAATACATTGATATTTATCCTACCTATCCTTAATGTCTTTAGACAAATAATCTAAAGGCGTAAGATATAGTTTAAAGAGTTGATTATTAAAGTCTGACAAACAATCGTAGGTTAATACACCTCCTGAAAGTTTCAAATAGTATACTTGAGTACATCCACCTATAATTTTTGCCGTGAGAAGTGCTGTTGATGAAAACCCAAATATATTCGAATCCTTTACATTATAAATTTCAAGAGGCAAACCCTCTAGAACCCTAAATCCATTTAAAATGTAGTCAAAGTTATCAGAGGGATGTTTTTTTACAACTACATTATCAGAACCAAAGCTTCTTCCTACCTCTCTTATAAATGCTCCATAATCCTCAAGTGAAGCGAAATTTTTCTCAACATTCGGTTGACTAACATAAACAACTTCACCCTCTAGCTCATCGAGTTTTCCAATAATTTGAATGTTTCTATTTATATTGTCTATCTGTTGCCGATTTATTGTTAAACTTTTATCAAAAATGTATCTTGTTTCACATAGTCCGAACAATACCGTTAAATTCATTGTTAACTTTTTTAACACCGATCTAAGAAAGCACTGAAGAATTGATGAATCTGCTACCTCCAATCTATATGCATTATAATAATGACGAATAGATGCATAAGTTCCTACTCCCTCATCCGTCCTGACGATTTTTCTTACTTTAACCCCTTTTTTAAGAAGATATAAATAAGAAAACAAAGGAAAGGCAAATGGTGAAATAATTATATGCTCTTTACTTGATTTGGCGTTGATAAAATTACGCAATACTTCTTGGTAACTTATTTTTGGAGACCTAGGATCAACATGATAGTGTTCAACAACAAGCTTACTACTCAACATACTTACCATTTTTGTCTTGGGACCAACTAAAGTAATGTTCGAACTCGAAATATCATCAACATAAGCCAACGCTGTCAGCAAATGAAAATCTGTTGTAAATTGTATGTAATAAAAATTCATATAATCCAAATAAGTTAAATATTAATACTAATATCAAGACTGAATTTAAAGACAAAAAAATCTCATTAGCACAGTATGCAAACTTTTCTTCTTTTAACATAGCTCAAGAATCGTGTAGAAGGAGTCATTTCTATAGTACAGATTTAATCACACTATAAGATCCAAGCTTGTCGCCTTACCGGACGAGACAGCCTTTTTGACCGGTTTACCAATTAATTCCGCTAGATACTTAGGCGCTAGTCCATACCCAGGTCGAATACTTTTCACATGCTCTGTTGTGATCACTTCACCTGCCTCAATGTCTTTAACAAAATACAATGAACGTCTAAACTTTACATTGGCTTCTTCACTAGATTTTCGACCGTAATCTACTTTACCTAATGCTTGCCAGGCTATTTTTGCACCTTTGCAAAGAGCAGTGAGTTCTTCTGCCTCAAGTGAAAAGCTATCATCAGGTCCACCTCCATTTCGGTCAAGGGTGACGTGCTTTTCGATAATACATGCACCTAATGCAACACTTGTTATGGCTGTAGTGTTATCCAGGGTGTGGTCGGACAATCCTATTGGCAGACTAAACCTTTGTTGCATATCAGCAACCGTTCTTAAATTATAATCCTCTGCAGGTGCAGGATAACCACTGACACAATGCAAAATCGCTAATTCCTTGCAGCCACCTTCGTGTGCGGCATCAATTGCTTCTTGAATCTCCTCAGCGTCCGCCATACCCGTTGAGATAATCATGGGCTTTCCAGTTTGTGCGACATATTTAATCAGTGGTAAATCTACCGCTTCAAAGCTGGCGATTTTGTAGGCTGGAGTATTTAAGTCTTCCAGTAAATCTACCGCTGTATTATCAAAAGGTGAGCTAAAAATCGTTATGCCTATTTTTTAGCATAATCAAATAAGGGTTTATGCCACTCCCAAGGAGTATAGGCTTCCTGATAAAGTTGATAGAGTGAACGCCCAGCCCAAAGCCCGTCAGTTAATTGGAAATCAGGTAAGTCACAATCAATGGTTAAAGTATCTGGGGTATAGGTTTGCATTTTAATTGCATCAGCACCTGCTGCTTTCGCCATATCGATAATTTTATACGCATTATCAATATCACCATTGTGATTAGCTGACATTTCAGCAATTACATAAGGCGAATAATCGATCCCAATTCGCCTTCCATTAATCGTAATCATTTTATTCATCTATAGCCTCAATCTTAAGAGTAAATTTTTTACCATGTATGTAAAAAAAGACAGGGAATCTATCCGTATCACAAACCCTAATTAGGTCGAATTGCTGCTCTATGGTTTTTGTTATATCAACTTCACTGTCTTTAGGTGTTCTTTTTGGCCAATAACTTGGTAGGATTTCTAAAGACTGCTTTTCAGGTGTAATGTGATTAAAGTTTTCAATCGCAAAATCCATCAATTCAAGCTCAGCATCAAAAACAATTTTATTAATCTCGTCAAATAGCGCAGTGCTTGGAATACTAACTTTCAGTTTTCTCCAAATATCACCTGAATCTACTTTATCTTCTGCCTCTAACAAAGTTAATGATATCTCACTTGCACCACTTATTATGTCCCAGACATGAGGACTCCATCCGCGGCCTCTTGGCAGATCACTTGCATGTATCACTAGAGTTTTCTCAAAATTTTCCCTATCCTCTTTAGCAATCAACTCAGAACAAGAAATAAGAAACAAAAGATCACCACCAATTAACTCAGACTTACTCCGTAATAAATTGATTTCGTGCTTATTTTGATGTGTGGCTATCCACTTTGCGAGCCAAGCATTGATTGGATGCTCTGCATGTGTATTTAAAATTGTGATCTTCATAGGATTTGTTCTAATACCTTTCTTACACCATTACCGTCAGTGACTTCAGAAGATCGCCTTGAATATTCTTGGCTTTCCTTGTAGAGGGAATGTAGAGCCAAACAAGTTCTTGGTAATTTTGATTTATCCAGCACTACTGCTACATTTGACTGTGCAATAAGTTTGGCAATCAAAACTTGATTCTCTGCTAGTACAACCAACAAACTTGGCAATCCCAAACAACACCTTTCCCAAGTGGTCGCACCTGCCGCGCCAATCGCTAAATCGGCATTTGCCATGATTTCTGCTATATTATTGATATCGACTTTGACTTTTGTTTTATAAGGCATCGCTGCTGCTTGAGCTTTGATTACGGCAAGATGTGGGGCTATTGCTCCCATCACCACCGTAATTTCTAGCGCTTTAGGCAATTCACAAGTCGCTAGCGCATGCAGTACTTGACCAGTGATATTATCTGAATCCACTCCTCCCATCGTAATCAATAGCTTTTGGAGCTCTGGCCTTGCCCGGCGTTGCAAACTGTATTCACGCCACAAAGCAAATTCAGGCCGGAGCAAAGCATATTGCGAGCCGAGTAGCATTTGACAATATTCTGGCACTAAGCCTTGATAGTCTTCCTCTTGGCGACCGTAGGTCTGATCTAATAGTAAATCACACTGATGATGGCGATCTGACAAGTCATCAATCACCATCAACTTTCTAAAAGCACCTTTAAGTTCTGATTGCCAGGCCTGGTCAATTGCGTAATGATCTACTATCAGCCAGTCGGGCTGTACGTTATCTAACACTGGGCGACACTGATCTGCGTCTTCTATTTGAGTCTCCCCTAACCAAGCGGAATGATGTAGGTTTCCGTATTCAAAATCACCGGGTTTGGTTGTATTCGAAAGCGTGTAAACCGAAAATCCTTGGTTTTGAATACGCTCTATTAAATGCCCCTTATGCTCCCTACAAATAAACTCTACACTTGCCCCTTTTTCCTTTAAGGCTTCTGCCAGGGCCAAACAACGCATGACATGGCCCGTGCCGATTTGGGGTGATGCATCAACACGAATGACAATCTTCATGCGAAGGTTCCTGATTGTCTGAGCACTTGATACATGAGTTCCGCTCTAATCCAGTCTTCAGGGGTATCAATGTCTTGTACTAAATACCTTGGTAAAACAAAAGGGCTTGCTGATGGAGAAAACAAGGGCGTCATTTTCCTGAAGGCATCAACCGTTCCCCAATAAAATTGCCCAGCATCGTGGTAGGCTTCTTCCAAATCCTGAGAGCGAGTGTTGATGTGTTCTGGATAGAACATTTCAACTCTTTGTTGGTCTATGATTTTGATGGCACGCTGAATAGGAAAAGCAAAACTAGTCACACTAAAACAATAATCTGCTTGAGTTTTCTGTAGTTGTTCGTAAGCTTGCCGAATGGCTTGAGGTTGCACAAAAGGTGCTGTGGCATAAAGACAGCATATATGACCAGGCCTGGTTGAATGCTCTTCAAACCACTCAACGGCATGCTTTATAACAGGTAAGGTGCCAGCATAATCATTCGCCAACTCCGCTGGGCGCATAAAAGGCACTTCAGCACCATATGCCTTTGCAACTTCGGCAATTTCTTCATCGTCCGTTGAGACAATCACTTTATCAAAGCAGCCACTTTGCAAAGCGGCTTCAATAGAATGAGCAATCATGGGCTTTCCATTGAACTTTTTGATGTTTTTACGCGGTATTCGCTTGCTACCACCCCGGGCCGGAATCACACAAAGCTTCATCTCAGTACCTTTTTGAGCGTATCCACCACCTCATCCTGTTGTTCGAATGTCATACCATGGAACAAAGGAATACTGATGGCTCTACTGTAGTAAAGTTCAGCATTGGGAAAATCACCTTCTTTAAATCCCATTTTTTGATAGTAGGGCTGTAGATGCACAGGGATATAATGCACATTAACTCCAATACCATTTTGCCTTAATTCGTCGAATACTTGGGCATGAGACTTATCGATCCTTTGCAATTCCAATTGGATTGGATATAGATGTAATGCTGAGTAACAGTCTTCAAACTGCTTCGGAGTTATCACAGGCAACTCTTTTAACAATTCAGTATATCTTTCTAGAAGCGCATGACGCTTTATTACAAATTCATCTAAACGCTGCATCTGACTCACGCCTAAAGCGGCCTGAAGTTCTGTCATGCGGTAGTTAAAGCCTAAATCGATCTGCTGATAGTACCAACCGCCTTCAGAATCCTTGGTCATCAACTTTGGATCACGTGTAATCCCATGACTGCGTAACAACTGCATTTTATTAGCCAGGTCTGATTGGTTTGTAGCTGCCAAGCCACCTTCTGCCGTGGTTATTATTTTAACGGGATGAAAGCTAAAAACTGTAATATCACTATACTGACAACCGCCAACCGGATGACCTAAATATTGACCGCCTATGGCATGAGCAGCATCTTCTATGATTTTAAAGCCGAACTCTTGTCCGAGCTGATGAATACGCTGCATGTCACACGACTGTCCGGCAAAATGCACGGGGATAACAATCTTAGGAAGCTTATTCTCTTGCTTGGCTTGAATCAATTTTTGTTCAAGGGCAAGCGTACACATATTGTAGGTGAGAGGATCTATATCAACAAAATCTACTTGAGCACCACAATACAAGCCACAGTTAGCTGAAGCGACAAAAGTGTTAGGGCTAGTCCATAGCCAATCTTTCTCACCTAACCCCAAGGCTAAGCAGGCAATATGCAAAGCGGATGTTGCACTATTAACCGCTACGCCGTATTCAACGCCACAATAATCTGCAATCGTCTCTTCAAATAAAGGAACCTGTGGCCCCTGCGTTAGGAAATCGGACTTTAACACATTAACAACCGCGTCAATATCATCTTGATTTATGTCTTGCTTGCCGTAAGGTATCATTGAAATCAAACCTTTAAAAGAATTGAATGTTGTTTTGTTTGCAGATAACCGATTGTTTTCACGAACCCCATCCAAGTAAAAGCCAATAAGAGTGCTACAGCTACGCTTTGGATACCGTCATCTAATTTAATAAACATTAGAGAAGCAAAAAACGCCACTAGAGCGGATATATGAGCTAAGACTATCCAATTATCTCCTTTCATAGCATAGAGAGCGTAGTGGGGTATAAAAGCAACTGCATATGCAAACCCTGCTGCTATAAAAATAATTAGGCTATCTAAATGACTTGCATATATGGGCTTATCAACCCAATTAACGATATAGGGCATAATTATCCAAATAACAAAACCCAGCAGAATACTAATTACCACAGTTGAAATAATCAACTCATTAAATGACTTTAGATATGCTTTCTTGTCTTGCATTTGGTAACTCTGTAACATTCTTGGGTATAAAAATGAAAAAACAGCAGGATCTAAGAAACTATATGCTCCCATCACCATACTTATATAAAACACATATACCCCAAGCATTTCAATGGAACTAAGTGCTTCAACTGCATAGCGATCGAATGTCAGCAATCCTTTAAAGCACACAGTAGCCAGCAAAAAATAGACCACCTACCTTAAAGCCTTTTTTTAACCAGGCATAATCAGTTTTTACGGGTTGCCAATTTGGTAGCGAATGTTTAATTACAATAAAACCCAGCACAATCGCAGATAAACTACCTATTAACCACGCTACATATAAAACTTCCAAACTTTGATATCTAGGGTAAATGTACATTAAAGGAATAACAACAATGACCCAACTACCCAATCTAACAAACAAGACCCAACTCGCCAAAATCTGTTTATGCATAGCAACCAACAAGCGATTCATTTCTTGGGCAATATGCTCAGTAAGCAACAATACAAAAAACCACATCGCATATTGCCAATCCATTAAACCAAATACAAAAATCAGTAACTGAGCAGGAAGTAAAATACCATATAGTATGAACTGTGCTTTTATTTGATGCTGTATCACAAACGACCAATGCTCTGGGGGACTGGCTAACAACTCCCTTTGTGCATATGTATAGTAATCTGCACCAACTATCAAAACACTAAAGGAAACAGTCGCTAACATTAAACCGAATAAACCAACTTCAGCAGGTTCTAGTAGCTTTGCCACTGCAAAAATCAATACAAATCGACTCCCCATAGATAAACCACGAAGTAGTATATTTAATATACGTGTTGTAAATTCCTTTCTCACATTGAATCTACGTCATCAGCCATTTTTAAAAAATCTTCGTGCGTTAACCACTCTGTATTATTGCCTGAATTATACTCAAAGCCCTGCTCAACGTAATGTCCCACTTCACCTAAACGACTTTTTGTAAAATCCGATTTGTGCGCAAACTGAATGGTTGGACAAATAACATAGTGATTATCAAACTCGAGAGTCAAATGACTATCATCCGCTGGACACATTATTTCATGCAGCTTCTCACCAGGACGAATGCCAACAATTTTCTGATCTAACTTTGGCGCGATTGCCTTCGCTAATTCAGTCATATACATAGATGAAATTTTTGGTATAAATATTTCTCCGCCATGCATACGTTCAAAGTTTTTCAGAACAAATTCAACACCCTCGCGCAAGGTAATCATGAAACGTGTCATATCAGAATGCGTGATAGGCAACTCAGTAGCACCTTCTGTCATTAACTTTCTAAAGAAAGGGACTACTGAACCACGGGAACCGACTACATTTCCATAACGAACCACCGAAAAACGCGTTTGGCGCTCACCAACCATATTGTTCGCTG
This sequence comes from Thiomicrorhabdus sp., assembly GCA_006222135.1. Taxonomy (GTDB): domain Bacteria; phylum Pseudomonadota; class Gammaproteobacteria; order Thiomicrospirales; family Thiomicrospiraceae; genus Thiomicrorhabdus. Next base: position 29,225 of record VCMI01000079.1, read on the forward strand.
CAACAAAAAGCTTATCAGAAGCTAACTTTGTTGCACCATACAAATTAATCGGATTAGCGGCTTTATCCGTAGAAAGTGCAATTACTTTCTTAACGTTATGTTTAATAGCCGCTTTAATAACATTTTCCGCACCATAGATATTCGTCTTAATACACTCCATAGGATTGTATTCTGCCGCGGGAACCTGCTTCATAGCCGCTGCATGAATGACATAATCCACGCCCTCCATCGCCTCTAAAATGCGGCCAGCATCACGTACATCCCCTATAAAATAACGCATACAGGGATCATTAAATGCTTGGTGCATCTCAAAATTGTTTTAACTCATCACGAGACAAGATAATGATTTTCTTAGGTTTATATTTTTCCAGTATGATTTTGGTGTATTTTTTACCGAAAGAACCCGTTCCGCCAGTAATAAGTATTGTTTGATTATTAAACATATTTCTTCCCTATAATTAATTCTTATTCTACCGTTACTGATTTAGCTAAGTTTCTAGGTTGATCCACATCGGTACCTTTAATGAGTGCTACATGATAACTAAGCAACTGCAATGCAATATTAAAAGTGATGGGTGCGGTGATGCGACCTACATTGGTGGTGGTTTTGACCACTGTAAAACCGGGTTCGGAGCTGATATTGGACTTTTCGTCTTCAAAGACGATCATTTGGCCACCGCGTGCATTGACTTCTTGTAGATTAGATTTTAGTTTCTCTAACAAATCATCATGTGGGGCAATTGCGATTACGGGGATATGTTCATCAATCAACGCCAAAGGGCCGTGCTTTAGTTCTCCGGCTGGATAGGCTTCTGCATGAATGTAGCTGATCTCTTTGAGCTTTAATGCACCTTCCATTGCGATGGGATACATGGTGCCTCGCCCTAAGAACAGTGCGTTGTTTTTATCTGCAAAGGTTTTGGCAATTTCCATAATTTGATCTTCATGTCCTAACGCACTTTTGACCAGGCCTGGTAGCTTTTGCAGACCTTTCACAATAATGGTTTCGCGCTCTTCACTTAACAAGCTCTTGGCTTTACCTACGGAGGTGAGTAGTAACGCTAGAGCGACCAATTGTGTGGTGAAAGCTTTGGTTGATGCCACGCCTATCTCTGGGCCGGCATGGGTTAGAAAGGTTAAGTCACTCTCTCGTGTTAGGCTGGATTCGGCTACGTTGCAGATGGTGAGTGTTGGAATATTGAGAGCTGTGTTGGCACTTTGAGATCCCCGGGTCGAGCCCGAGGATGACGGTAGTGAGGTCGAGTCAGAGGATGACGGGGTTGGTACCAAGTCAGAGTGTGACGGATTTGGGACATTAAGGTCTGTGCTGGCGTCTTGAGATCCCCGGGCCGAGCCCGAGGATGACGTAGTGGAGGTCGATTCCGCGGATGACGGGCTTGGTGCTTTTGAATGCTTTAATTGTTTTATTTGCTGCAAAGCCGCTAGGGTATCTGCGGTTTCACCAGACTGGCTGATGGTGACAAACAGGGTGTTATCCATCACCACTGGATTACGATAGCGATATTCGCTGGCGACTTCGACTTGGCATGACAACCCTATAATGTCTTCGAACCAGTATTTTGCGACCAGACCAGAATGATAGCTGGTGCCACAGGCAATAATTTGTACTTGCTGAATTGTTTTAAAGAGTGCCTCGGCTTGAAAACCAAAGGCTGAAATCAACACATGCTCCTGGGTGATCCGCCCCTCTAAAGTATCTATGACCGCTTGTGGCTGCTCAAATATTTCTTTGTGCATATAGTGGCGATGTTCGCCTAGCTCGACCGCGTGTGCGCTAAGCGTTGATAATTTAATAGGACGCTCGACTGCACTACCAGCAGCATCAAATATTTCAATTCGTTGACGCGTTATCTTGGCTAAATCGCCCTCTTCTAGAAAGATAAAACTTTGTGTCACTGGCAACAGAGCTGAAACATCAGAGGCTATGAAGTGCTCTCCAATGCCAATACCGATGACGAGTGGACTGCCTTTACGGGCAACAACCAAAGTATCGGGATCATCAATCGCAACCACGCCTAATGCATAGGCACCTTTAAAGCTTTTAATGGCGTTAAAAACGGCGGAAAACAGGTCACTGTTTTGGGAGAGTTGTTCATGAATACTATGTGCGATGACTTCAGTATCGGTCTCTGAGGTAAAACGATAACCTTGGGCGACTTGCTGAACTTTAAGCTCAGCATAGTTCTCGATAATACCGTTATGCACGACGGCAACGCGATTATTACAGATATGCGGGTGGGCATTGTTTTCGGAAGGCACGCCATGAGTCGCCCAACGGGTGTGTGCAATACCGATATTACCGGTAAAAACTTCAGAATGGTTTTGAATTTTTTCGTCTAGGTTTTTGATCTTACCAATGGCACGAATTCGTTGAATCTGGCTGTCTGAATTTAAGATGGCAATACCGGATGAGTCATATCCACGATACTCTAGCCTTCTAAGACCTTCCAATAGAATCGGAACAATATTTCGTTCTGCAACACCGCCAACAATTCCGCACATAAACCTGACTCAATTCAATCTAAATAAGAACGCGTATTCTATATTAAAAGCGATAGAATTTCTGCATTTGTTTATAATTAAATGCGTACTTCCCCCCCCCAAAAAAAAGAATTGAACCACGAAGTCACTAAGACACGAAGTTTTAAAGATTTAATTTAAATAGGTATGTAGAGTTTGTCATTGCGAGGAACGGAGTGACGTGGCAATCCAGGGGTTGGAAATCGTCTATGAAAACATTTGGATGAGTGTATCGTGCCAAGTATCCAATTCAATTTTCCCCATTTTGCCATTAACAACGACTTCTGGACCGAAGGCTAAAGATTGGCCTTTAGATGTGATAGGCGCAATAATGACACGAGGTAGCTCCCTGTTCATATCGTCAGGAGACACAATCAGGCATGGACGTGTTTTCTGAATTTCGCTACCAACCGTTGGATCAAGTTCTACCCAATATACATCGCCTGTACTTACCATTCCCATTCCCAATCCTCTTGCTCAGAACCAAGGTCTTTCATGTCTGCAAGTGGCTCAACGTCTTTGCTTGGGTCATACCCTTCAAACCAGCCTTGTCTAAGGGGAGTCGATGGCTTTAAAAGCAAAGCGCCTTCTTGAAGAATGAGCTCTACCTCATTCTCGAGATGAAGCTGTTCTATTAAAGCGGAGGGAATAATAATTCCTCTTGAGTTGCCAATTCTTCTAAGTGTCGTTCGCATTTCACCCCACCTTATAATAAGGATGTTAAAACAACTATATGGTTTAAAATAAATTTTTGCAACAGTAATTTATTTCGAATCAACCGACTTCTGCACAAAACAAACTTAAGGTAATTTTAGTTGCTGAGTGTGATTCAGACTATGAATTGCTTCGCTTTGCTCGCAAAGGCAACCACCTCTCGTCATTGCTAGGAACGCAGTGACGTGGCAATCCAGGACCCGCGGTTTAGACGTTAAACCATGGATTGCTGCGCTCGCAATGACAGCTTGGTTATGCGAAGGTGTAGTAGTCGTTATCCTCCGGTTTGGCCAGGGGATTATGCACATGTCTTATCGCCAAACTAGATGTTTATGGTGATGTCATTATCATTTATTTGAGACTACTTTCTTTTTGTAGTAACATTGTAATTACAACTTAATGGGAGCATTGGTTAATGCAATTTGAATGGGATGACCTGAAAAACCAAGAGAACCTTATCAAACATGGTGTTTCTTTTGAAGACGCCAAGCAGGTGTTTGAAGACCCTCTCCATATTGCACGACTAGATCATCGCTATAGCTACTTTGAAGAAAGATGGATTACATTAGGTTCAACTAAAAATTCTCATATTTTAGTTATTGCTAATTTGTTTTTTAGCGATGATGGTGAGGAAATTATTAGGATAATCTCGGCAAGACAAGCCAACACCAAGGAGCGAGGACAGTATGAGAACACTTGAGCAAAGAGCTGAATTAGACGAGTTTGAAATGGAAGACAGTTATGATTTTTCTTCTGGCGTAAGAGGACGTTTTTATCAACCTAAAAAAGTGTCCACCACCATAAGGCTAGATAATGATATTTTGCTTTTCTTAAAAAAGAAAGCGAGTGAAGACCATATTGGATACCAAACATTAATCAATAGCCTTTTACGTGATTATGTCAAACACTACTCATTGAGCCATAATCTACTCTTTATTATGTAAGTATTGTAGTGGCAGCTAACCGTCATCCTGCGGCTTGACCAAGGGGTCTCGATGTGTCGATGTAGCTTATCGGGTCAAGCAGTAAAGTTGAACCACGAAGTCACTAAGACACGAAGTTTTTAGGGTGAGTGAACTACCCCCACTAAACCGCTAACGCAGTTTTAGTGGGGACTTCTACTGACCTATGCAAGTAAATACTTACACCTTTCGCTAAGCCATCTAATTGGGTAGATATAGGCTTAGAGGAACACTTTACAGTACCGTTCGCACCGAACGTTTCCAATTCTTGTTTCAGACCAAAGTTTTTAATGTTAATGGCCGCGTTGTAATCACGGTCGATGACCGTTTTACACTCGGCACATTCATACATTCGGTCTGACAATTTCAAATCAGATTTATACCCGCCACAATTGCTACACGTTTTTGAGCTGGGTACGAATCTTCCGATGGTAATCAGATTCTTTCCGTACCAGTCACACTTATAGGCAAGTTGTTGTAAGAAAGACCCCCAGGCCACATCTGCAATGTGCCTTGAGAGCTTTCGATTACGGATTAAGCCTTTAATATTCAAATCTTCTACCACTAAACTGGTCGCTTGGTTTTCGACAGCCAATTTGTGCGAGATGAGATGACTATAATTATTACGGGCGTTTGCGGTCCGTTCGTGCAACACGGCGACGTGCCGCACTTGTTTTGAACGGTTTGCTGAGCCTTTTTTCTTACGAGATAGAATTCTTTGTTGCTGTTTAAGCTTTACTAATACCGAGTTCAAGAATCTTGGATTCTCAAACTCCGTTTCATCAGAGCAGACGGCAAACGTTTTAATTCCGACATCGATACCGAGTGTCAACTCGGGTTCAACGATACTTTTTGAAGGAAGTTGAGTTGAGTCGTCAATAAGCATGGATAGGGTAAAAGCCCCGCTTGGGGCTTTCTTAACCGTACACGTTTTTATCCGACCCTCAAACGTTCGATGAAACACAGCTTTCACCCTTCCAATTTTCGGAAGTTTCACCATGGAACTTTCAAAATCAGCTTGGACATGCTGAGGGTTTTGAAAGCTCTGCCACGACGCTCGTTTAGATTTGAAATTTGGATATTTGCTACTACCCCTGAAGAAAGCGGAAAACGCTTTATCCAGGTGGTCTAACGTAGACAGTAAGCTTTGAGAATTAACGGTGGTTAACCAATGGTATTTTAGCGTTTTCTTCTTTTTGACTAACTGGTCTTGAAGGCGGCGTTTGGACACGCCTTTTCCAAATCGACGGTAATATCTGCCTTTTAAAGATAGACCCCAATTCCAGACAAAAACGATTCACGCCGAAATGTTGGGAAAACATTTCAACTTGTAATCTGTTTGGGGTTAGTCTATATTTATAATATTTTAGTGTCATAAGACATTATTATACTCCGAATGGGGAGTAAGTAAATGAATAACCTAAGAAAAAGAAGTCATTATCACGCCGTTCATGATCTAAAATATCATTTGGTGTTAGTTACTAAATATCGAAATCCAGTAATTGATAAGCTTATCCTCGAAAGGTTGCATGCAATCTTTCAAGAACAGCTTCAAAAATGGGATGTTGAGCTTATTGAATTCAACGGTGAATCTGACCATGTTCACTTGCTTATAAAGACGCACCCAAGCCTGGACTTGTCCAAGCTAATTAACTCGATAAAAACAGTTTCATCAAGACTTATCAGAAAAGAATTCAAAGAAAGGGTCGATAGTTATTATTTGAAACCTTACTTCTGGTCAAGAGCTTACTGCTTATTAACGACAGGCGGAGCCACAATAGACGTTATTAAGAGATACATCGAAAACCAAGATAAGCCCGTAAAATAAATACGCTATTCATCTCCACCTAAATCCTTTCAGAATTTTAGATGGAGAATTCCGCTATTCTTGTTAAATCTGACCAGGCCTGGTAGGTTTGTCATTGCGAGGCACGTAGTGACGTGGCAATCCAGAGGTCATGGCGGAGTGCTGTATTTAGACTTTGGCTATGGATTGCTTCGCTGCGCTCGCAAAGACAGGCGGTGGTTTTGCCATTGCTAGTGTGTTTTTCCAGTCATTGCAAGAAACGGAGTGACGCAGCAATCCATGGCTCGCGGCGAAGTGCTGTGTTTAGATGTTAACTCCTGGATTGCTTAGCCTTGCTCGCAATGACGGTGGTGGGATTGGATTATCGGGTCAAGCCCGATAATGACGATTGGTTGAGTCCATTAATCAACGTACTGGTTAACTCTGCGAGGTGATTGGGGTTAGCTTCCAGATATCTCGATTGTATTCTTGCATGGTTCTGTCTGTTGAGAAGATCCCGCTACGGGCGGTGTTGATGATACTCATTCTGGTCCAATCCGCGCGATTTTGATAGGCTTTGGCCACTTTATCTTGCACGGTAATGTAACTTTGAAAGTCGGCCAAAGTCATCCATGGATCGCTTGAACTTTTCATGGAGTTGATTATATCGTTAAATATTCCTGGCTCAAATTGGTTAAAGTGTCCGGACTCTAGCAACCCCATGACCGCTTGTAACTCGACACTTTCTTCAATATAAGTTTGCGGACTGTAATGATGGCGTAGCATTTCCACATCAGGCGTTTGCAAGCCAAATAAGAAAAAGTTTTCATCCCCGACCTCTTCGCGAATCTCAACATTCGCCCCATCGAGTGTTCCAATAGTTAGAGCACCATTCATCATGAACTTCATATTTCCGGTGCCAGAGGCTTCTTTACCGGCCGTCGAAATCTGTTCCGAGAGGTCAGTACCTGGGCAAATCACTTCCATGGCCGAAACACGGTAATTTGGGAAAAACACGACCTTTAACTTATCGCCAACATCGGGATCGGTATTAATGATTTGTGCGACATTGTTAATAAGCTTGATAATGTCTTTGGCCATCATATAACCTGGCGCGGCTTTACCCCCGAAGATAACACTGCGATTCGTCCAATCTGCGGTGTCGCCGCGTTTAATGCGTGAATAGAGATGAATCACGTGCAACACATTGAGCAGTTGGCGTTTATATTCATGAATTCGTTTAACCTGAACGTCAAACATTGAATCAATACTTAAAGAGACATCGGTCTTTTTCTTAATGAGATCGGCTAGGTTTTGCTTATTCGCTTGTTTAACGTCATACCAGGCCTGTTGGAATTGACTGTCTTGGGCCAAGGGTTCAATTCCGGATAACTGAGTGAGTTCGGTGATCCACCCTTCGCCGATTTTCTCTTTTAACAAGGCTCTGAGCTTTGGATTGCACCCGGCCAGCCAGCGGCGCTGGGTTACGCCATTGGTTTTGTTATTGAATTTTTCTGGCCATAGCTGATAGAAATCATTGAACAAGCCCTCTTTTAGCAGCTGTGAATGCAGTGCCGCCACCCCATTGACAGAGTGACTCCCCACAATGGCCAGGTGTGCCATGCAGACATTCTTATGCTCATCGATAATCGACATCCGACTTTGACGGCCATTATCTGCAGGCCACTTCATCGCTACCTGCATCAGGAACCGCTGATTTATTTCATAAATAATATCGAGTGGGCGTGGCARKAGTTTTTCAAACAAACCGACTGACCATTTCTCAAGCGCTTCTGGCAATAAAGTATGATTGGTATAGGCCATGGTTTGAGAGGTTATTTCCCAAGCGTCATCCCAGGACAAACTCTCTTTATCAACCAATAGTCGCATCAATTCAGCGACCGCTAAACTTGGGTGGGTATCGTTTAACTGAAACGCATTCTTTTCCGCGAAGTGGGTAAAATCATCATGTTTAYTTTTCCACTGCGTGACGACATCTTGCAAACTGGCAGAGACTAGAAAATACTGCTGTTTCAAACGTAATTCTTTACCATTTTCACTGGAATCATTCGGATACAACACCATGGTGATATTTTCTGCGGCGGCCTTGTCAGCAACGGCTTCATGGTAAGAACCCGCATTAAACTCTGACAGATTAAAACCCTCTTGGGCCGTCGCTGACCATAAACGTAAGGTATTTACAGTATCATTTTTAAATCCTGGAATTGGCACGTCAAATGGCACCGCTTCAACGACCTCAGCATGCTCCCAGTGCGCAATCATTTGCCCAGTATGTGGATCGATATATTGACGAGAGTAACCGCCAAACTTAATCACTTGGGTGTATTCAGTACGCTGAACTTCCCACGGATAAGGCCCTGCCCCTAACCAATGATCCGGTTCTTCTATTTGAAAACCATTCTGAATCAGTTGACGAAACATACCATACTCATAACGCAATCCATAGCCCATTACAGGCAGTTGTAAGGTAGCGCAACTGTCCATAAAACAGGCGGCTAAACGGCCTAAACCGCCATTTCCCAGACCTGCATCTCGCTCGGCCTCTTCTATCTCTTCTAGATTCAGACCTAAATCATACATGGCTTGCTGGGTTTCATTTTCGATGCCTAGGTTCAACAGGTTATTTGTCAGTGAACGGCCAATCAAAAACTCCATTGAAAGATAGTAGGCTTTCTTGTGATCATCTGCATTGTAAGCTTCCCATGTTTTTTTCCAGCGCGACATAAGGCGATCACGCGTGGCATAAGAGAGGGCTTTAAACAGGTAATAATCTTCCGACTCAATATCCCGGCCTAGGGTATGACACAAATATCTTAAAAAATCGGTTTCAATATCCTCTTTTTCCATGCCTATATGCTGCAACATGCTGGTGATTATTTCGATTCGTTTGGCTTCAATTTCCGTAGGCATTATCTTTTCTCCAAATACAATTCTACATAACGTTTTGCACTGGCTTCCCAGCCGAAATTTTGTTCCATACCGGTTTTTTGAATTTTTTGCCAAGTACGTTTTTTACTAAACAAATGCAAAGCATGTAAAACGGTTGATTTTAAGGCTTGTCGACTCGGATCGTAGAAAATGAAACCAGTTGCTTCCCCCTGTTTTATATTTTCTTCGGTGGCATTAACAACCGTGTCAGCCAATCCACCTGTGTGATGAACAATCGGTGGCGTGCCGTATGCCAAGCTATACATTTGATTTAAACCGCAAGGTTCAAAGCGGGATGGCATTAGAAATAGATCCGCCCCCGCCTCAACTCGATGCGCTAAAGATTCTGAATAACCAATAAAAGCCCAAATTCGGTGAGGGTACTTTTTCGCTAAGGCTTTAATCTGGACTTCCCAGACCTTATCACCCGACCCAACAATAACGAAATTGGCATTCGTTTGCTCAATGAGTTCGGGCATGATATCTAACACCAGATCTATGCCTTTTTGCGCAACCAATCGTCCGACTAAACCAACCAAAGGCTTATCCATACAGTCCAACATTCGATGATTGGATCTTTTTTCGGCTTCGCCTCGCAATAAACATAAGTCACTTAACAAGGATTTTTTATTCGCTTGTTTTCCGGCCAACCGACCTTTTTGAGCCGAATAATGCTCAACAATTAAATCATCCGTAGCAGGATTCCAAACAGCCTCATCTATTCCGTTGATAATGCCTGTTAAACGACCTTCTTTTTGGCGTTTTTGCAAAACCCCTTCAAAACCATAAGCGAACTCTGGAAAACAAATTTCYTTAGCATAGGTAGGGCTCACGGTGGTCACTTGATCCGCCTTAATTAGGCCGGCTTTAAGCATTGAAAAATGCCCCCAGAACT
>VCMI01000080.1 GCA_006222135.1 Thiomicrorhabdus sp.
ACACGACGACTACATTATCTTTAAAGTAGTCGACTAAAAATCAATCAACACTCTAGACTTCTTGGGTAAAAAACGATTCTGGGGATAGACCGCATAAGCCGCTACGCTGGTAATTTTATATTCAGGTAACACCTTTACTAACGCCCTCGACTGCAACGCTCGCCAAGCTATAAAAGTCGGCAGCATTACCAAGCCATGTCCATTAATCGCCATCTGGCATAAAAAGTCGCCATTGTTGGCGCTCATTTGTCCCGATAAATGAATATTAACCTTGCGCCCTGCCGGATCCACTAAACGCCAACGATCCTCAGACCCACTCCCATAACGCAACTGTAAATGATTTTGTAAATCATCATGGTGTTTAGGCAAGCCATATTGTTCAAGGTATTCAGGACTGGCCAATAAAGCAAATTTAATCGGCACTATTTTTCGTGCCTGCATTGAGGAGTCTTCTAGTTCGGAAATCCGCAATGCCAAGTCGAGCCCTTCTGCAATCATATCGACCTGACGATCCGAAAAGTCTATCTGTAGATGAAGCTTAGGATGCAAAGAGGCAAATTCTTCTAAAGCGGGTGATAAATGACTCAAGCCAAAGGACATCGGCACAGACAAGCGCAATACACCCTCAATTTCACCGTCTTCCATCTTCCCGATCTCATTCATTTCATCAACGGATTCCAATACCTTAATGGCACGCTCATAATAGATTTTCCCCGCCTCCGTTAGATTTAAACGCCGCGTTGTCCGCTGCAGTAACTGAGAACCTAATTTAGATTCAAGTTCTGCTAGCCTCCGACTGACCGCAGATTTCGCTAAAGACATCTGCTCCGCAGCCTTACCAATCCCACCCGCTTCTACAATGCGAATAAATACCTGTATGTTTTCTAACTGTCCCATAACACACTCTCCGTAAACTGTTCTCTATTAAGCAACAATGTTTTACTATTTTCCTGGTTTTTCATTTCTTGTACAAGCGTTAATGTAAGCGTAAGTTATAAAAATAGTTCATTTAAAAGCAGAGGCCATGCTCATGATTAAAGAAATACAACAGATTACCCGCGGTAAAGCTACCTCGGATGGTGCGGGTGTCAAAATGACCCGACTTATTGGTAATTCAGAAATCGACTTACTAGACCCTTTTTTGATGCTGGACTTTTTTGGTACCGAAAACCCAGAGGATTACATTGGCGGTTTTCCAGCACATCCACATCGCGGTTTTGAAACCATGACCTATATGATTGCGGGCCATATGCGCCACGAAGATAATCATGGCAATAGTGGTCTGCTTAAACCAGGGGGCATCCAATGGATGACGGCTGGAAAAGGCATAGTCCATTCTGAAATGCCTGAACAGGTCTCTGGCGAGATGCGAGGATTCCAACTATGGATAAACCTACCCAGCTACGCCAAAATGACGCCTGCGGCTTATCAAGATTATGAGCCTGATGCCGTTCCTATTGAAACCTATGCCGACAGCAGCCAAGCCAAAGTCATTGTCGGTAAAACAGATAAAGGCACGATTGGCCCCGTGGTCAATGACTTTGTGCATCCACTTTTTATGGATGTCACACTCGTAGCTGGCCATCATTGGTCGCAAACAGTTAATGCGACCGACAATAGTTTTATTTATGTCATTGATGGGCAATTACGCGTCGGTGAACAACAAAAAACACTCAACCAAGGTTGTTTAGCAATTTTGACCGCAGGCGACACTATAGACCTACAAGCAAGCAATGAAGCCAGTCGATTTATCGTCGCTTCAGCTCAACCGATCAATGAACCGATTGCACGCCACGGTCCTTTTGTAATGAACACACAAGCAGAGATAAAACAGGCCATTGAGGACTTTAGACAAGGTCTATTTTAAGTTTTTACAAATCGACCAGGCCTGGTCATGCTCAAAAATAGGCTCAAAAGACAAATACAACAAAGGAAAAAGATATGGGATTTTTAGTCAACGGACAATGGGAACCGGTTTGGTATGACACCGAAGCCACCCAAGGTGAATTCAAACGCATGGAATCAGTTTTCAGAAACTGGATTACAGCCGACGGTCAAGCCGGCCCTACAGGCAGTGATGGTTTTAAAGCCGAAGCCAATCGCTATCATCTGTACGTGTCACTGGCCTGCCCTTGGGCGCACCGCGCATTGATAATGCGCCACCTAAAAGGACTGGAAGATATTATTTCCGTCTCGGTCGTCAATGCGCATATGAATGACGAAGAGGGTTGGACTTTCCATCCGGGTCAAGGTGTCGTAGAAGACACCGTCAATCACAAAACCCTGCTTCATGAAATATACACCTTAGCAAAACCCGACTTTACCGGCGTTGTCAGTGTGCCTTTACTCTGGGATAAAAAACTGCAAACGGCCGTCAACAATGAGTCCTCTGAAATCATTAGAATGTTCAACTCGGCGTTTGATCAACTGGGTGCCAAAGCAGGCGACTACTACCCAAAAGCACTCCAAGCCGAGATTGATGAGATAAATGAATTGGTCTACGACAATATTAATAACGGCGTCTATAGAGCAGGATTTGCAACCAAGCAAGCCCCCTACGAGCGAGCGGTCACTAAGTTATTCAAAGCCTTAGATTTCTGCGAAGAACGCTTGGCAAACCAGCGTTATTTAGTTGGCAACCAATTAACAGAAGCCGACATCCGCCTGTTTACCACTTTAATTCGATTTGACGCCGTCTATTACGGACACTTTAAATGCAATCTAAAACGTATCATCGACTACCCGAATCTATTTAACTATGTACTCGACATCTATCAACATGAAAACATTGCCGAAACAGTCGACCTGGATTACACCAAAGCCCACTACTACGGTAGCCACGACACCATCAATCCAATGGGTATTATTCCATTAGGCCCCATTCAAGACTTCAATCAAGAGCATAATAGAAGTTGATTCAGCTAGAACGGTTAACAAACGGATAAAGCTAGATGTGAGCTGTGTGGATTTATAGAATGACTAGGCCTGGTAGCTTTATGTTTTGACAAAAACGCGACAAGGTTTGATGAAGTAAACGAATTGTGAGGGGGTAAGACAGAGATTAAGCAAACAAGCCATTGGAAAAAGGAGGGGTTTGCCCAAGATCAAGGCAAGGTCTGGCGAAGTGTACAATTGGTACACGAGTCAGAGCTTATTAACGCAGAGATTGGGCAAAAAGACCCTTGGTAAAAATTGAGCGTTTTGCTTAAGGTCAAGGCACTCAACCACGAAGTGTACGATTAGTACATGAGCGGTTGAGTAACGCAGAGATTAAGCAAACAAGCCAATTTTTTACTCGCGGTGGTAGGGGTGGTTGTTTATGACTGACCACGCTCTGTAGATTTGTTCAGCCACCAAAATCCGCACCATCGGATGGGGCATCGTCAAATTCGACAACCCCCACTTCCATTGCGCTTGTTGAATTAAACTGTCTTCAAGCCCATCAGGTCCACCGACAATCAAAGCCACATCTTGTCCGCCACCGAGCCACTCTTCGAGTTTGTCGGCGAGGCCTTTGGTGGTGACTTGCTGACCATGCTCATCCAAGATAATCAAACGAGCCCCTTTTGGAATCGCGGCTAAAATGCGTTTGGCTTCTTCCGCTTTATAGACATCCGCAGAGCCGGTTTTACCGCGTTGCGCCATCGGTAGTTCAACCAATTTAAGCGTGCAAGCTTTCGGCAGTCGTTTGGCATATTCGGTGTAGCCTTCTTGTACCCATTTGGGCATTTTCTGGCCAACGGTTATAAAGTGAATTACCATCTAGGTTGGGACCTTTTCTGCTGCCGTTTAACTATCTTTGATTTGCTAGCCTGTAGAGGCTTATTCTCTCGCTTCGCCTGTAGGCTTAACTTCCCATAGTTTTTCTAAAGCGTAATGTGCACGAGCGCTTTCTGTCATGACGTGAATGATCACATTGCCTAAATCGATTAAAACCCAGTCAGGCTGTGGCCCGGCTTCGACACCTAATGCAGGAAATCCAGCATCTTTAAACGCTAAAGCGACATTATTACCAACACCTTTAACGTGTGCCGTTGAGGTACCTGTGGCGATAATCATTCTATCTGCGAAATCACTGATTTCTGAGATATCGATAATTTGAATATCTTTACCCTTAAAATCTTCTAGTGTTTTAACCGCTAACGCTTCTATTGCTTGTGTATCCATATTCATAATTGTTCTCTTTTAATCTTTTTATTTTACTTTTTAAATCGGTATCGGCTTACTGAGCTCTTACTCATATAAACCCTGTTTTTGAATAAACGCCACTACGTTTGGCGGTAATAAATAATCTGCGGACTTGCCGTCTTTAATCTGTTCTCGCACCATCGTCGAACTGATATCCAGTTGGGTGACCGCAATATCAACAATTTGCCCCGAGATCTCTGTTAATCGAGTCGCTTGATGGCTTTTATAAATTTTGCCAACTTCACCTTCACTCGGCAAGCGTTCGCCTGGACGATGCATAATGGCCAGATTGGCAAGTTGTAATATGCCCTGCCAGTTATGCCACCGATGAAATTTTGCAAACGCATCGGTTCCCATCATTAGCACTAAACTGGTATCGGGCTCTCTCTGTTTCAAGCTGGCCAAGGTATCCACCATATAGGAGGGACCACCTCGTTCAATCTCAATTTTTTCTAGCTTAAAGCTTGGCCGATTTTCAATCGCCAACTCTATCATGGCACAGCGTTGTTCAGCAGAACTTTGCGGCAAGACTCTATGCACGGGTTGGTTACAGGGTACAAACAAAACCTGATCTAATCCAAGTTCCTGCTGCACTTCCAAAGCGGGCCTTAAATGTCCGTAATGGATGGGGTCAAAAGTACCGCCATTAATACCAATCAGTTTCACAAAAACCCTTTTCCTTAAGTCCGTTTAAACGTGTTGAAGTCGGCTAAGTTCGATTTACTTACGAATATTGCCATCACCTAACACGATGTATTTCTGTGACGTTAAGCCTTCCAAACCGACAGGTCCACGCGCATGAAACTTATCGGTACTAATACCGATTTCCGCACCTAAACCATACTCAAACCCATCCGCAAAACGGGTCGAGACATTGACCATTACGGAACTTGAATCGACTTCCGCTAAAAAGCGGCGTGAAACAGAGAAGTTTTCCGTAATAATCGACTCGGTATGACCAGAACTATACTTTGCAATATGATCCATCGCCATATCGACATCTTTAACGACACGGATCGATAAGATTGGCGCCAAATACTCAGTTGCCCAATCTTCTTCAGTGGCGGCATTCGCCTTAATAATGGCACAAGTTTTTTGCAACCACGTAACTCTACGCCCTTATCACCAAACTGTTTTGCCAGTTCAGGTAAGACTCTGGCCGCCTGCGACTCGGCTATTAATAAAGTTTCCATGGCATTACAGACCCCATAACGATGCGTTTTAGCATTGACCGCGACACGAATCGCTTTGTTATAGTCTGCCGAATCGTCAATATAGACATGGCAAATACCATCGAGATGTTTAATCACCGGCACTCGGGCATTCTGACTAATACGTTCAATCAAGCCTTTACCGCCACGTGGAATAATCACATCGACAAACTCTGGCATGGTAATCAATTCATCGACCGCTTGACGATCCGTAGTTTCGACCACTTGCACCGCGGTTTCTGGCAATCCTGCCGCGACCAATCCTTGCTGAATACATTTCGCTAAGGCCTGGTTAGAATAAGTCGCTTCAGACCCCCCACGTAAAATCGCCGCATTACCCGACTTTAAACACAGAGCGGCCGCATCAATGGTTACATTAGGACGTGACTCATAGATGATTCCGACCACGCCTAATGGCACACGCATTTTACCGATTTGAATCCCAGATGGACGAAAACTCATATCCGAGATTTCACCAATCGGGTCTTGCAGAGCCGCGACCTGCTGTAAGCCTTCAATCATGCCGGCAATGCCCGCGTCAGTAATCGCTAAACGATCCAACATCGCAGCATCTAAACCGTTGTTCTTACCATTTTCTAAATCTTTTGCATTTTCGGCTTTCAAAAATTCAGCTGAATTTTGCAACGCATCGGCCATCGCCAACAGAGCACGATTCTTATCTTTGGTGGTGGCTCTCACTAACGCGCGTGAAGCGGCTCTGGCTTGGACGCCTAAGTTTTGCATATACTCTTTTACATTCATCTGGATACTCATCCTGTTCTTGTTTGTTCTTGTTTGTTCTTTACTGATGTTTCTTAGAGTGAAAACGGTCGTTGAATTAACCTGTTAAATAACAGCTCACACTGGCTTTGATAGTACGCCTAGCGCGCCATTTTAGAAACCAGTTCTGACAAGCCTAACCAAACCTCATCAGGCGTCATGGTCGGTTGAATGCCTTTAATCATTAAATCGACTTTTAGGGCAGATTTTAATAACGCCTGCCAGTCCATCAACCCCTGGCGGTTCAGTGCACTACTGTACTCTGACTGTTTCGATGACCAAATGCCACACTGCTTAAACGCTTGCCCCATCGAAACCTGCTGTGAGAGCTGCGCCAATGCAATGAGCTGACGTAACTCTTTGGAGAGTAGCCAAAGAATAATCGGGGCTTCAATGCCTTCTTGGCGCAAACGCATTAACATCTGCAAACTGTAGGCCACCTGGCCATTCAATACCGCCGATGACAAAGCAAACAACTGATAATGCGCCTGATCGACCACATTCTCTAAAATGGTCTTAGCATTGACCGTGCTACCCGCTGGCAATAACAGTGACAACTTAAGCAACTCTTGATCGGCGGCTAATAAATTGCCCTCGACCCGCTCTGCTAGTAGATTGGCCGCTTCTGGCTCCAAGTTTAAATCCAAACTTTGAGCTTTTTGCTGACACCAACTAGGCAAAGCCTTAATCGGCACCGGCTTGGCTTGCACCACCAGGCCTGCTGACTCTATTGCAATAACCCATTTTGACTTTAGCTGTCGACTATCCAATCGTTCACATACAAAAACAATAACGATTTCAGGCGGCAGTGTCTGCACAAACTGACACCAATCCTGAATAAACTTACCGCCCTCTCGACCAGGCGAACCTTTGGGCATATTCACCAAAATCATCCGTTTATCAGAAAACAGCGAACCGGCCTGGGTTTCCATTTGCAATGACTGCCAATCAGAATTGGCATCGACATCGTAAACATCGCCGCTTAAATATCCCTGGCTGTTCAATGTTTTACGCAAACCATCATAACAGTCACGCAAAAAGAGCGGCTCTTCACCATACAACAGATAAATCGGTTGTACGGTAAATGAAGCCGCCTTTAGTTGATTTAGAAACGCGCTCGCTACAATCAAAACAAAACCTTAAGGAGTTGGCGCAGAGTTTGGCGCACTGGTTGGAAGAGTGTTTTCCACAGGAACAACCGTTGAATTTTGTGAAGCCTTTGCCATCGCTCGATTGATGCGCTCCATAATATTCATAACCAAATCTTCAGCCATCTCTCGATGAATACTATGCAATTCGCGATTGGCGGCTAACAAGGCCGCGGTATCAATCTGACGATCACGATAGGCTTGTGCACTACTGGTCACAAGGGTCTCTTCTGTGGCCACCAATATTGCTGAAAAGGACTGTTGCATTCTCAAAAACTCTGCCGTGGTATCACCCGTTCCAGAATAGGCTGTTCGATTTACCTTATAAACGGTCGGTTGCAAAATAATCTGCACTTCCGCCGCCTCCAAGGAGTCAACCAATTGAACGCCCGACTGAGCCAGTTGCGAACGCATCGCTTGCTCAACTTCTGGACGAACCCCAGGAAGCGTTTGCAACTTCACCGTTTTAAACTGCATATCACCAACACGGTCAAAACCACGCAAATGAAAACCACAACCACTTAATCCGGCCATCATTACAATCAATAGACTCATAACCACTGTCATAGTGATAAATTGCCAAACACGATGTGACCAGGCCTGATCAGTTTTAGAAACAGTTGTTTTCATAGTTAGATTATCGCTTTTAAAGGCTTTATTAATGCCATATTAAGTGTTCTTAAACAAAGTATTCACGTTGGTCGATTTAACCTTTAACGACTAAGTTAACCAAGCGACCCGGTACGACGATCTCTTTTATGATCTCTTTACCGTCAATAAATTTCAAGACGGCTGCATCGCTTTTAGCCATTGCCAAAATAGTCTCTTTATCCGTATCGGCAGAGACTTCAATTTTACTGCGTAACTTACCGTTGACCTGAACCATTAATTCAATCTCAGATTTAACCAGAGCCGACTCATCGACAAGTGGCCAAGTCGCATCCACGACTAAACCTTTTTTGCCTAAAGCGGTCCACAAATTCTGTGATAGATGCGGTGTCATTGGCGATAACATCAATACTAGGATTTCTAAGGCTTCTTGCCTCGCACCACGACTTGAGTCAGTAGCATCTTCAAATTTAGACAGTTCGTTCATCAACTCCATACAAGCCGCAATCGCGGTATTGAAAGTTTGACGACGACCTATATCATCGGTCACTTTCTGCAAAGTTTCATGCAGTTTCAAACGCAATGCTTTCGCTTCTTTATTCAGATCTTCTGATGAAATCGCGGCCGTCACCAAGCCGGTTTCAATATGGCTTTGCACTTGACGCCAAACGCGATTCAAGAAACGGAATCCACCCTCAACGCCTTTATCAGACCACTCTAAACTCTGCTCTGGCGGCGCCGCGAACATAATAAATAGACGAACCGTATCGGCACCAAATTTTGCAATCAGACCTTGAGGATCAACCGTATTACCTTTCGACTTCGACATCTTAGAACCATCTAACAATACCATACCTTGGGTCAGTAACTTCTTAAACGGTTCGTCAGACTTGACCAGCCCTTGATCACGCATCAATTTATGGAAGAAGCGTGCATACAATAGATGCAAGATAGCGTGTTCAATACCACCGATATATTGATCAACTGGCGCCCAGTAATCGGCGCGCTCATCCAACATCGCTTCTGAATTGTCTTTAGAGGTGTAACGAGCGTGATACCAAGAGGACTCAAAGAAAGTATCAAAGGTATCCGTTTCACGCTGAGCGGGACCACCACACTGAGGGCAGTCACAGTTTTTAAAGCTGTCTAGTTTTGCTAGTGGCGAACCTGTACCATCCGGCACGACATCTTCTGGCAATTTAACGGGCAGTTGATCTTCTGGAACCGGTAAAGCACCACATGCTGGGCAATAGATAACCGGAATCGGGCAACCCCAATAACGCTGACGAGAAATACCCCAGTCACGTAAACGGTAGTTGGTCTGCTTTTCGCCTAGACTTTTCTCACCCAGGGCTTTCGCCATTTCGTGTAAAGCTTGCTTAGATTTCAATCCATCAAACTGACCTGAATTAACCAAGATGCCCTTTTCAGTAAAGGCACCTTTAGACACATCCGCCATTTCATCAGCGCTCGGAGCAATGACCGCTTTGATCTCTAAACCATAGGCTTTCGCAAATTCATAATCACGTTGGTCATGCGCGGGTACAGACATTACCGCACCGGTACCGTAATTCATTAAGACAAAGTTCGCCGCCCAAACAGGGACGATTTCACCGGTAATTGGGTGGGTCACACGAATCCCGGTATCCACACCTTTCTTCTGCATGGTCTCTATATCAGCTTCCGCCGTTGAGACATGAGAGCACTCTTCAATAAAATGTTCCAACGGCTCATTTTTGATAGAGGCTTTAACTGACAAAGGGTGATCCGAGGCAATCGCTAAGTAAGTCACGCCCATCAAGGTATCTGGACGAGTGGTGTAAACATCTAAAGTCGCATCTTTGCCTTGGATTGGAAAAGAGATCTGTAAGCCTGTCGATTTACCAATCCAGTTGCGTTGCATGGTTTTGACCTGCTCAGGCCAACCATCCAACTTATCCAAACCTTCTAATAACTCTTCGGCATAATCGGTAATACGCAGGAACCACTGAGCAATCTCTTTACGCTCAACCGGTGCACCAGAACGCCAACCTTTACCGTCAATAACCTGTTCATTTGCCAGAACGGTCATATCAACTGGATCCCAGTTAACGACCGATAATTTACGATAGACCAAACCTTCTTGCATAAGGCGCGTAAATAACCACTGCTCCCAACGGTAATATTCTGGGTGACAAGTCGCTATTTCACGCGTCCAGTCGTAACCAAGTCCTAAAGACTTAAGCTGATTTCGCATATAATCGATATTTTCATAGGTCCACTTAGCCGGCGCAACATTGTTGGCCATAGCCGCATTTTCCGCTGGCAATCCAAAAGCATCCCAACCCATTGGTTGTAACACGTTCTTACCTTGCATACGCTGGTAACGTGAAATCACATCGCCGATGGTGTAGTTACGCACATGCCCCATATGCAGTTTTCCACTTGGATACGGGAACATAGACAGGCAATAATATTTCTCTTTGCTGTCATCTTCATCGACCACAAAGGTCTCGTTATCGTCCCAATATTTTTGGATTTCTGCTTCAATTTTCTGAGGATTGTATTGAACTTCTGACATAGCTTTTACTTCTACTTCCAAACGGTTAGCGTGCATCTAAGAAAATCGTATCTTTTCGACTTGAGAGCTCTGCTTAACTCTGTACGAGAAAAAAATGAGATAGAATTTTTCATGTTTTGGTCCAAAAACAAGCGTAATAGCTAGCTATTACGCGTTTTTTTGGCTGAAAGATGGGAAACTTATAGCCTTTTTTGTCCGTTCATGAATTATGCTGAATTCTCAACTTGCTTATTAAATTAAATAAGTTCAATATTATAGTTGAAACAGACCATTAACAGGAGAAAAAAATGAATGGCAACAAAATGCTCGAAGCATATAGAACCTTACTGAATCATGCTAAGGAATCTTTAATTTTGACTGAGCAAAAAACTTGGCAACTATTAGGACATGCTATTGAGAAAACTGAGCAAGCAGACCATGAACTTGCAGAGTTAACCAGTCAAGAATTTGAACAAGTTCAACAAGATGTGCATGCCGATATTATGCAAGCAGCGGAGTACTTGACCGAAGCTGAAAAAGGCGTAGAGGAGTTCATCAGTATGGATTTACCATTGTTGGAATCCATATTGATTGATAAGGCGCTGACTTTGTCTGATCCGACGGACATTACGCTGTTAAGACTGCGTTTAGCGGCGGCAATGGATGAAGATCATCCGATGTTTGACCATCCAAAATAACCTATCTAAACTGAACAATGAACCGGGCGACTATAAACGTCCGGTTAAGAAATAGCGTTTTGCCAACATAAAGGCAAAGATGCTAAACAACAGAAACAACACCGGTAACCTTCCCCATTCCGCATAAAGCGTCAAGCCTTCATAAGGCTGTACCTTGCCTCTCAACACGCCTGTTTCATAGGCTGGAATCTGCTGTTTTATTTTACCCTTAATATCCACAATCGCCGTAAAACCGGTATTGGTACTACGGGCAATTTCACGCCCCAATTCAAGCGCTCGCATTTGCACTTCCTGTAGTTGCTGGGCGGGCTCAAAGGTATGGGCAAACCAGGCGTCATTACTGACAGTAATAAAGTATTTCGCATCCGGCAACTGTCTCGCCATCTCTTCACCAAAAGCGGTTTCATAACAAATACTCAACCCGGCCAATTGCCCGCCTAACATGAGTGGCGCTTGATCTTCACTGCCTGCTGTAAAGGTGGCATACGGAATATCAAACAGTGAACTGACGTAAGCGAACGCATCACTCAAAGGGAAAAACTCACTAAACGGCACAAGATGAGATTTATAATAACGGTCTGCAGGGCGATGGAGATTAATTAAAGCGTTGTAATAATTGTCTGAACCACGATCGCCTGCGATTGTGCCCACCAGAATATCTGTACTTAATAACTGAGCATCTTTAATAAAGGAATTTAAAGCGCCACGTTCTACCACATCATAATAAGCGGGGACAGCCGTCTCCGGCCAGACAATGACATCCGCATCCATATTACTTTTGGTCATGGAAACATAGGTCTTTAGAGTCGGCATAAACTCAGACTGGAGCCACTTCTTTTCCTGTTGGACATTACCTTGTAACAGAGCGATATCGATTGGATTATCAACTGGCTTTACCCACTCAACATTCTGCAATAAGCCCCCTATTGACCAGAGCAAACAGAGCGCCATGCTCGCCACAAACCACGAACGCTTTTTAAACAACCACAACAGCAAACCCGCCGACATGGCAATCGCCCACGACATGCCCCAAACACCGAACACCGGAGCATAACCGGCCAGCCAGGTTTCTAAATGACTATTACCAACCAATAAAAAGGGATAGCCACCCAGCAGCGACGAACGCAATAACTCACCACCCACCCAAACGGCCGGAAAGAGAACTGTCAGAGCCAGGCCTGGTCGTTTACTGTCTTTAAAATAGAGTGCAACCCAACCACTGAAGGCGATAAACAAAGAAAGGAATAAGATAAAAACCAAGGTCATCAAAATGGCTAAAGGTAACAGCACACCAGAATAAATATAGATACTCGAGAATAACCAACTGACGCCAAGGCCGAAAAAACCGAGGCCAAACCATAAACCAATTTTAAAACCAGCAAATCGGCTTTCGGCTTCTAGCCACAGCAAAAACAGACCCGCCAAAGAGGCCATCATAACGGGAGGAAAGTTTAACGGCGCAAAAGAGAACACGCCCAACAACCCAAGTCCAAAAGCAATAGCATGTTTTTTTTGAGGCATAAATAGATTCATAAACCCACTTAAAAATGGACTTTTAAAGGCTTTCAAAATGGCAATCCTCTGCATTTAACTCAGGTTTTAATCTGTTTTATGAGACTTCTTCAGCACTGGTAAGACGGTCAAGATTTTCTTTAGCTTGCTCGCTAATTTTGTCTTCCAGCGGCTTAACCTCAAACAGTTCAGCACGACGATTATTACCTCTTAAAACGGTAAAACAAAAGCCTTGAGTCGTTAAGGTTTCCTCTTGCAAAGGGACATGACCAAACTCAGTGGCCAAAAACCCTCCAATCGTTTCACTGTTACCATCTTGTATAGAGACACCGAAGAATGCATTGAACTTTTCTATTGGCGTAAAAGCATTAACAGAATAGGTCCCTGCAACACGCTTTTGAATATGCTCTTGCTCGTCAATATCATGCTCATCTTCAATGTCACCGACAATCTGCTCTAACACATCTTCAATCGTGACTAGACCGGCTAGCTCAGCATATTCATCCACCACTAAAGCTAAATGATTGCGACTGGCTTTAAAGTCTCGCAATAACACATTCAGGCGTTTGCTTTCCGGCACAAAAATAGGCGTGCGATAGATGTTTTCTAAATCTTCTTTAGTGGTTAACTCGCCTTTCACTACGGCTCTAAAGACATCTTTCGCAAGTAGAACACCAACAATCTCATTGCCCCTAATAACAGGATAACGTGAATGCGAACTTTCAAGCATGGTTTCTAAAATAGACTCTAAAGGTTCCAGGGCGTCAATCAATTCTATTTGTAAACGTGGAATCATAATGTCACGCACACGCGCTTCCGAAACATTCAAAACCCCATTAATCATTAACAGTGCATCGGAATCTATCAACCCTTGGCCTTGTGCGTCATGCAAAACACCCATAAGTTCTTCTCGGTTCTCCGGCTCATCTGAAAAATTTTTCCACAAACGTTCTAGCCATGAAGAACCGCTACTACTGTCACTCATTTACAATTTAAACCTCGGTATAAAAAGCCCTCTAACCTAAAAGCAGGTTAGATAAGCTTTATGAAGTGGATTCGTAGGGGTTAGTAAAACCTAACCCCTGCATAATTTTAATTTCTAGGCCTTCCATCATTTCGGCTTCATCGTCTTCTATATGGTCATAACCTTGCAAATGCAAGGTGCCGTGCACAATCATATGCGCCCAATGAGATTCTAATGTTTTATGTTGAGCGACGGCCTCTAAAGCAACGACCTCTGCACAAATGGCTAAATCACCTAAATAGGGTAAAGCTTCACCTAAATCCACCAGGCCTGGTGGTTGTTCAAACTCGAAAGAAAGCACATTAGTTGGTTTGTCTTGATTGCGATAATCATGATTCAACTGCTGACTTTCTTGCACATCAACTATGCGAATCGTCATTTCAAGCGCTTGATTTTCTTGTCCATCGACCAACGCGGCAGAAACCCACAACTCACACTGCCTTTGCGAAGGCAGAGGCCGTTCGTCAATGGCCCACTGCAATTCAATATCAAGCATATTCTGATTTTCCATTTTAAGAAGCTGTTTTGACGTTTTTATGTGAAGACTTATTAGAACGCTCGCTGTCTTTTTCGTGCTGACGTTCATAGCGATCATAAGCATGGACGATTTTTTGAACCATTGGATGGCGAACAACATCTTGTGTTTGATAGAAGGTAAAACCAATATCTTCAACGCCTTCTAATACTTCAATCACATGCCGTAAACCAGACTTTTGATGACGCGGCAGATCACACTGAGTAATGTCGCCCGTAATCACCGCGGTCGAACCAAAACCAATTCTCGTCAGAAACATCTTCATCTGTTCGGTACTGGTGTTCTGGGCTTCATCTAAAATAATAAACGCTTCATTCAGGGTTCGACCGCGCATAAATGCCAAGGGCGCAATTTCGATAACATTTTTTCGATAAGCCGTTCTACGGTTTCAAAACCAAGCATATCAAATAAAGCATCAAATAAGGGGCGTAAATAAGGATCAACTTTCTGGCTTAAATCGCCAGGTAAAAACCCTAATTTCTCACCCGCTTCAACCGCAGGTCGCGTCAGAATAATGCGACGTACTTGCTCACTTTCCAAAGCCTCAACTGCACAAGCAACCGCTAAATAGGTCTTGCCTGTACCTGCGGGACCAATACCAAAATTCACATCATGGCTTTTAATAGATTGAATGTAGTTCGCTTGATTAGGATTACGCGTTTTGATGGTTTTACGGCGCGTTTTAATTAAGACTTGCTCAACCGTTAAGGGCTTCACTTGGTCATAACCCAATTCATGTAAGACTAAATGCACACGTTCAGGCGTAAGCATTTCATCCGCCGTTTCTGCATACAAATCAAGCATAACCTGTTCGGCCTGGATCACACGATCTGCCAATCCCGTAATGGAAAGCAGATAACTACGGGCATTAATCTCAACCCCTAAACGGAGTTCGACTTGTTCAAAGTGCTCGTTATGCCACCCACAAAGATTTTGTAAACGCTCATTATCTTCAGGGAAAAGTTTGAATTGAATGGTATGCAAAGCAGACAAATGGCGTCTCAAAGGTAACTCAGGCCGTTGCCTGAAAGGAAAAATTAAAGAGTACTTTCAGAATCATCCGCTAGCAAGCTTAGTGATAATGACTTGCTGGCGGCTCACTCTGGTTCTGTGCAATAGATTTTACAACGCATACGCCTGTGGCGCAATGTGTGAATCGGCTTCAGGCGTCGCCACCAAGTCAGCCTGTAAAGAGTTGCTTAGGGCTTCCGTGATTTCAACATCGACAAACTGACCGATTAACTCGGGCGAACCTGTAAAATTCACGACACGGTTATTTTCAGTGCGCCCAGCGACCTGATCGAAAGACTTACGCGATAAACGCTCTACTAACACGCGTTGCACCGTGCCAATCATCGAGTCACTAATATCCGCAGTCTGCTTCGTCAGTAATTCTTGTATAGCGAATAATCGGCGTTTCTTTTTCTCTATAGGCTCGTCATCTGGAAATCCTGCGGCAGGTGTTCCAGGACGTTCGCTGTAGATAAAGCTGAAAGAACGATCGTATTTAAGCTCTTCGACTAAGGCCATAGTATCTTTAAAGTCATCACAAGTTTCGCCTGGGAAACCAATAATAAAATCACCTGATAAACTAAGATTAGGACGTAAAGCGCGGACTTTACGAATGGTGGACTTATACTCAAGCACCATGTGATTACGTTTCATCATCGCCAACACTTTATCGGATCCCGATTGAACCGGTAGATGCAAATGCGACACTAATTCAGGGATTTCCGCATAACAGTTGATAAGACTCTGCGTCATCTCATTAGGATGTGACGTGGTAAAACGAATACGCCCAATACCATCAATCGCACGCACAGCGTGCATCAATACGGCCAAATCTGCAATTTCACCATCTTCCATCACACCACGGTAAGCATTTACATTCTGACCTAGCAAATTGACTTCACGCACACCCTGCTCGGCTAAAATACGAACTTCACGCAATACATCTTCATAAGGACGACTGACTTCCTCACCACGGGTATAAGGCACCACGCAGAAAGTACAATATTTAGAACAGCCTTCCATGACAGAGACCATCGCTGAAACCCCGTTCACCTCTGGCTCTGGCAGGTGATCGAATTTCTCGATTTCTGGGAAAGAGATATCGATAACCGCTTTCTTCTTTTTAATGCTGTCGTCACCACGAACCCTTAAAGTCTCATCAATCATCGCGGGTAAACGATGCAGGGTTTGCGGTCCAAAAATTACATCAACACTCGGCGCACGTCTACGAATTTCACGACCTTCCTGCGATGCTACACAACCGCCCACCCCAATCACACGATTAGGCTTTAACTTTTTCCACTTCTCCCAACGACCGAGTTCAGAAAATACCTTCTCTTGTGCTTTCTCACGCACCGAACAGGTATTCATTAGAACCACATCCGCCTCTTCTGGCTCCGTCACCAGTTTTAAGCCATGGGTTTTCGCGAGCAGGCTTGCCATCTTGTCCGAGTCATATTCATTCATCTGACAACCGTAAGTGATGACGTAAAGTCCGCCGCTAAAAGGGGTAGTTTGTGACATATTAATTCCGTGCATAAATAAGGGTTTTATCGCTAAAGACTACAGCGCTATGTAACTGAATCTACTAATAAATTCAGGGGCGCGTATTTTAACATAGCAAACAGAGAAGATAAGGAAGTTTTAAACAAAGGCTGATTTAAGAAAGAGAACTGACGACCAGAAAATCTTGTAGTCCAAGAAGCAACGTTCGAAAAGCAATAGCATCTAATTGGGGTCAGACTCGAATAAAAGTGAATACACGTGTAATATGAATATATTAACTTAACCGAGGAACTACTCATGGCTCGCCAACCAAGATTCGTTTTAATAGGTCAACCGCAGCATGTCATAATCAGAGGAAACAACAGACAGGCGATTTTTTTCGAACAATATGATTATGAATTTTATCTAGAAATACTTAAAAAAGCCACCCAAAAGCACGACTGCGAAGTACACGCCTATGTACTCATGACCAATCATGTACACTTGTTAATTACGCCTAACAAAGCTGATGGCATATCAAAATTAATACAAATGATTGGTAGATACTATGTTCAGCACTTTAACTTTACCTACACAAGAACCGGAACGTTGTGGGAAGGCCGATACAAAGCAACCCTAATAGACAGTGAACAATATTTACTCACCTGCTACCGCTATATAGAACTTAATCCAGTCAGAGCTAAGATGGTAAACGCGCCTGAAGAATATCCTTGGTCAAGCTACCATGCAAACGGTTTAGCCAAACAAGATGAGTTGATCTCTCCTCACCCAACCTATCTAGCACTGGGAAAAACCACAGCTCAACAAACTGAAAGCTATCGCGGACTATTCAGTGACGCCATACCCCAAGCCACAATAGATGAAATCAGACAATCGACCAATAAGGCATGGGTACTGGGTAACGATCAATTTAAAAAGCAGATTGAAACCAAAACGGAGCGACCTTGCAGTCCAAGAAAAAAGGCCGGAAAGCAAAAGAGTAATTCGAGTCTGACCCTATTTATTCTGGGTAACAATCAATTTAAAAAGCAGATTGAAACCAAAACGGAGCGACCTTGCAGTCCAAGAAAAAAAGGCCGGAAAGCAAAAGAGTAATTCGAGTCTGACCCCATTTACCAGAGTCTGACCCCATTT
Organism: Thiomicrorhabdus sp.; assembly: GCA_006222135.1. Classification (GTDB taxonomy): domain Bacteria; phylum Pseudomonadota; class Gammaproteobacteria; order Thiomicrospirales; family Thiomicrospiraceae; genus Thiomicrorhabdus. The sequence goes on from VCMI01000080.1 coordinate 17,896, forward strand.
ACCATCTTATTTATCTCTAGAAACAAAAAAACCCGCCATTTGGCGGGTTTAAATTCTAAAATTGAGTTTCTTCTAAGAAATTACAATTCTAAACAAGCAGTATCAGGACTCGTTCTAAGAGTACCTGTAATAGCTACACCATCATCCATCTTAATATCCATACCTCGAAGGATGGATTCTGCATTATCAGTAGCAGCGTCATAAGAAATACACACATAGTTTTTATTCGCTTTTACAGTCGCAGCTGTCGCAGCAACACCACCTGTCGTACCATCTTCTCCGTAACCGGCACTAAAAGTACCAATAGCATCAATTTCAGGTGACATATTTGCATCCTTCAGAAACCCTTGATCAGCCAAGTCAGCAAAGAAGTTCCCTAAATCAGCAGGTAGTGCAAGAGTCCCAGCAGCAGTAGTAGATTTATCTACAATCTGAACTTTATCTTTGGTTGCATCTGCAGGAACTGCTGCTCGAGCAGTACCAGGATAGTATCCCATACGATCACTATATGCATATGCAGATGACTGTAATGCAACTAATGCCGCTGTATCAGACTTAACTTTTGCACTGGTAATCAGTTCCTGACCTTTCAATACACCCCCTAGTAATAAACCGATGATAACCAATACGATTGCGATTTCGACTAAGGTGAAACCTTTTTGTTTTTGAATATTTTGACTCTTCATAATACCTTCCAATTTTTTTATTTGATACACGCTTTTTGTGTAGCTCCATAGTAACGAGCTTTTAAAATTTTAAAAAGAGTAAAAATTTCTTACCCGTTGAAATCCTATGTACATTCACCTGATTTTATTCGTAAATCCTGCAAAATCAGGCCCGAAACAGCTACTTAAAATAGAGTTAAATTATTTGACCAGGCCTGGTAAGGTGACTATGAAGCTGAACTCTTTGGCRGATTGTTCAAATGCAATTTGACCATCAAATTGTTTTAACAGCTCTCGTGAGAGAAATAAGCCCAACCCCATACCGCTTTCACTGGTTGTCCAGAAAGGTTCGAATATGCGCTCCGGCACCATTTCATTTTGTAAACCATAAAGTTGACCGATGATTTTTACGTGTATAGGGCCATCCTGACCTTCGGTCTCGACGATTATCTTTATGGGCTGATCTGAAGAAGGGTGATCGCTAAAATTTCCTAGGATATTTTTGAATACCTCTAATAATAGCTGTCGAGATAAATTCACAGATGCATCGCCGACGATGTTTGCTTCTAAACTGTACATTTGCAAAACTTCTTGCAAAATGGATCTAATCATTAAGAAACTGGATTCATGTGCTTCTGAAAGCGGTTGATTCATCTGTTGAATGGTTTTTCTGGCGCGCTTCGCCATCAATGGTATGGTTTCACGTAACGTATTCACTAGCCGCACTTTACTGGCTTCGCTCTCTGCCAGTGCAACCTGCTCGCTGAGCAACTGTATAAACTGGGCGATATTTTTAATTTCGTGTTGAACATACATTTGGTAGCGCTCTAACCTTTTTTGCGAGGTTAAAATCTCCGCCTCTTTGAGCACTAAATCTTGTTCAAGAATTTTAATAAAGGTTTTAATCACCAAGCTAGAGAGGCTTTCCGGCTCTGACGCCCCGCGATTAAGGAAGAGTATAATTTCAAAAGACATGTCGTCACGCGCCACCTTAAAGCAGGTTTTTCGACTAGAAAGTTTACGCTTAACACCGAAGTTAACGGTTCTTTTCTCGCCAAACCATTCAACACTCGCTTTCATCTGTAAACAGCCGACGGAAGCTAAAATAGGCCAGGCCTGGTGAAAAAACTTAACGCATCTTGTTCTACTGTTTGATTCAGTGAATATAGCCTAGCAAGTGCTTTACGAAGTCGTTTTGATTGACTCCGAAAATAATAGACAGTCCCCAATAAAGACAAGCCCAATAGCGTGAGTGCTAACCACCCCCAGTTAAAAAGTGATAACTCGACCTCATCGGGCATTATGCCAACCAAGTCTAATCCATCGACAAACTTCATAAACTCCACTTAACGTTGCAGCCCATATTTATTAATCAAATAATAGACGTTTTCACGCTTTAGACCCAAACGTCTGGCGGTTTCATGGACATTAAAGTCCGTATCCACCAAAACCTGTCTTATCAACTTCTCTTCAGCTTGATTACGAATCGACTTCACTCCTTCGCCGAGAATGGCATCAATCTGCATTTTTTGTACACCTTCTCTGTCTTTAAGGGCCTCTTGATTACCATAAAAAAGAAAGGCGCGTTTCATGGAGAGTAGCAGTGACTCCGTTGAAATCGGTTTTTCTAAAAAATCGAACGCTCCATGCTTTAGGGCTTGATAAGAACTGCCATCGGAGTCTTGCCCAGTCAATACAATTACTTTGGTTTGCACTTGATTGACGGCCAACCAATCCAGGACAGCAATTCCTTCCGTAATGGTATGCTCATGGGGTGGCATGCCCATATCTAAAACTACGACAGGTATTGACTGAGACTGCAGACACAAGATGGCCTTGGCACGTGATTCCGCTTCAACCACTTGATAGCCCGCCATTTCCAAGGAAAAACCCAGCATGCCACGCAGTGCTGGGTCGTCGTCGACTAATAAAATTAAACATTCAGGCATTTATGCACCGTCTTTATTTTATTTAAGGAAATACGACGGGGGTTCCTGAAGTATTATTAAAATTCATATCACCTACCAAAGCATCTGAGGCAACATCGTAACAGGTATTTAAACTTTCAAAATAACAGACTACTTCAAAATCATTCACTTTGCTCATTGCATCTGAAAGTGCAGCTTTGGTATCGTCACCATAGTGACTAACAGGGTAACCATCAGGCCCGTTTGAAACCAGAAGAACATCATGCCCAGATTTACCTTTAATAGTATTAGCAATATCAATCGTTCCCAGAATCGTCAGAATATCATTTCCATCTTTTAAATTGATGGAACCGTGAGTGGTCATATCACCCGTAATTAAATATGTATTTCTGACAGCGTCTGCAGAATTTAACTCATTGGAATTCACAAAATCTTTATTTACGATGAAATCAAAACTCTCCCACAGTGGAGGAGCGCTGCTCTCGACTGCCACAGGTGGATCCTTGAAATCTCCCAACGCTTGCTCTTTGATTTCATAGGCTGAAATTGTCACTATTTGGTCATCAAACACGCCTTCTTGAAAGGAACCTCTAATCAAACGCATATCTGCATTACAATTCTCAGTTTCTCTATCCCCTCTGGAGGCCGCTCCACAACTCGCTAAATTAGTGCCTGAACCGTTCTCATTAAAGGCAACAATCACCGCTGGAATAAATTGCACTTCAACATCATTCGTACCACCACAATTATTCGCAGCATGACGATTACACACTTGGTAGCTATTGAGTAATGAACCCTGCAAAGCTTCAGTTGGAGGCGTATCTAAATTAAACGCTGGCGCACCTATATTATAAAAATAACTTCCCGCGAAGCCCCGCAAGGCCGTTTCATCAGACAATACTGCAATATTCAGCCCCATAACGGCAGAGGTCTCGGCCTCTTTATGAACAGCGTAACTAAATAAATTACCGTAATCATCTGCGGTAACACTTCGGCCCAAACCTATATCATCAAAAGGGATCGTGCCCACATCACTACTACACAAAGTACCTGAAGCCCCGCCAACATCTCCCTTACCATCCCCATCTCCATAAACATCAGGACATGGCATATGCTTATTAACTTTCACATAGTTTAGCAATGCCTGTTTAGTCACCTTTAGGCTACCCAAGGTGTGTGACTGTTTAGCATTGTCCAAATAGGCTCCTAAAGTCGAAAAACCTCCACCAATCAGCAACCCCACAATCACCAAGACGATCGCCATTTCAATCAATGTAAAGCCTTTTTTTGCACTACAGGTTGTATTGCGTAGCGTATTCACCTGAATTCTCCATTATAAATCAGTGCCATTTTGGCTTGGTTGACCGAAATCCATGTTATAAAATCTCGATTTTCTCCTGTCTTGGTATCTACAAACAGTCGGTCATCATCACAATTCTCAAACTCAGCAGCTGTCGCACTCGAGTCACAACCCGCACTATGACGGGAATCATTATAACGATAGACTTGGTCACCATTTGCCCCCCAAGAGACCACCATTGCTACCGTGCCATTACCGCCATCTCCACCAAAGGGGAAGCCATTAGAATCATCATAAGGCGTGGCCGATTGAGGATAAACCTGAAGATTATAAGACCCTGCGAGAGCACCAAATGGCGGTGTCGCTAGGTGGAAATAAGGGGGGGTTTGAGCCGTTCCACGCGGATCAATCGACTGGCAGGTAGCATTACAAGCAGATGAGCAGCCAGCTACACTGCAATAATAAATATTAGAATCTGGACATAATCGTAAATCGCCAAGCACTTTTGAACCTGCTCGCCCCATAACACTCGAAGACTTACACACATCACGAATATAAGCGCTGGTTTCTGCCTGTTGGTTTACACGATAATAATAGGGATTGTCCCAAGCATCCGTCCCTTCAGTTCCCAAATCCTTAAAAGGTAAATACCCCTCCCGATCATCACATTTGATTGTATCCACACGGTTTTCATGTCCATCATTATCTGTATCAGGACAAGGTAAAAACATATTGACGGCTAAAAAGGTATTGAGTGCATCTTGCACTTTATAGATATTCACACGTTCATTTTTCTCTCGTTCCGTTTCAGATACTAATTGAAATATGCCGCTAAAATACGTTAGCGACAATCCTAGAATTAACAAACCTATCGCAACCTCAAGTAATGAAAATCCCTGCTTAAATTTAGCTATAATTTTAATATTCATAACGACACTTCAAATCCGTTTTTCGCCAATCTGCTCCACCAGGATTATTAGCTAGATCATTCGGTAGAGTGTAAATATAATCGTTATACCAGTGCTTTAAGTCACTCGCAATGGCCGTAAAGGGATTTACCTCATCTGGTGCACCATCACCATTTTGATCTGCATACTGAAGCCCTTCATATCGGAAACGCTCAACACATAAACGCCTATTAATAGCATTATCTAAGTCCTGTAGGGTAATACCGACGATCTTATCCGCATTAGGATCATCAGAAAGATCAGATGCCCTAGAGACAAAAAACCTATCGACCAAACCACTAGTGGCATCGACGTTATTTACATCATCTAAAGACCCATCAGCACCTGGATCTATAACCAACGCAATATACCCACGCCTCCCATTTAACGTCAGAACTGGTTCAAACGGCTCACCACTAGCCGGCACCGGACTGACAGCACCTACAAACTGGGCTGGATTCATTGGCGCATAACGCATTAAGCCATCATTAACATTCCCTGGAGCTGAGCTTTGCGCACTAAACCGCTCATCTAAAAAATAATAATAACGACCCGCCTCCGCGAAATGTATATGGTGCGAACCGATAAATGCTGGAACAAAACCGACTACACCAGCTTCAGGAACAAACCCCGTGTTATCTATTGGATCAACCGTTGTATCAGTAAAGGGGTTTGAACAGCTCGTTTCGGCACCTTCAAGATCCCCATCCCCATCCAAATCGGGGCAGGGAAAATATCCAGGCGCTGGAATTTGTGCCGAATTTTGATATGAATTACTATCATCCGTTGTATAAATTTCTGGCTGCAAAACTGCATATTCCAATAAGCGCTCTTTGACTGACTCCAACTCATAGGAATCTGCCTGAATATCATTCGTTTTAAATATAGAAATTAACGAATGGTGCTTTGTAGAAATCCATAGCAGAGCAATACTGACAATGACAACAAGAGTCAACAGAAATATGAAGCCCCTTTGTTGATTTTCATTTTGGGGTCTTAACGGAGCTGCATTTTTAATTTTAAATTCCATTAAACCTTCCTTCACCATGAACACGCAATACTCAAATCTATTAGTAACGATACAACGAAACCTAATAAAACTCAATCACTCAGGAGTTTGGGAGTTTGGGGTCAGAGTAAGGAGTTTGGGGTCAGAGTAAAAACTAATCACCAACAGGACTAGGACCTGGTTTTTTAAGATTCAATCTTCTACCTTCACTTACCTCAAGCATACTTTTAAAGGTTTCACTGCCCAATGCCATCCCTGCACGTGTAGCAGAACGTAAGTCATCCAACAATAAATCATCTATCACATCTGTAAATAAGGCTTTATAAGCAACACGTCTCTCACTTTCGGTACTCCCAAGTGCTACATATAAAGCATGTGGCACACACAAATCCGACAGCTTACCTAATGCATTGACCTGAAAACTACTCCACTTATATTCTGCCGGTTCGCCCACCATTTTAGCGCGCACAGGATTGAGTTCAATATAACGATACACTTCAAACAAATAAGCATCGGAATCGATCAAGCACGATTTAAATCGGCCTTCCCACAAAGTACCCGACCGCTTATATTTAGCATTAAAATAACGCACATATTGTCGACCCAACGCTTGCATCATTTTACTGACGGCACTCTCTTCGCTTGGGGTACACAATAAATGTACATGATTACTCATAAACACCCATGCGTGAATCGCAACACCATACTTGCGCGCATACTCGTTCAACCACCCTGCATAATGACCAAAGTCATGCTCATCCCTAAAACAGACTTGGCGATTATTACCTCTCTGCATCACATGTTGCGGAATGCCGATGGGTGCAATTCTGGATAACCTGCTCATTAAAACTCTCCACTGCTCAGATGGATTGATACCCATCACTACTCGGTGTTAAAACTTTTGAAATTAGATAATCAACTTCTACGTTAGCACAATTATTAAATTAGTTCTTACTCTGACCCCGAACTCTTCTCCATTGCTCAGATGGATTGATACCCACCAATACTCGGTGTTAAAACTTTGTGAAATTAGTTAACCAACTTCTACGTTAGCACAAATATTAAATTAGTTCTTACTCTGACCCCGAACTCTATTAAATTAGTTCTTACTCTGACCCCGAATTCC
>VCMI01000081.1 GCA_006222135.1 Thiomicrorhabdus sp.
TGGGCGGCACACTCATTTCCAGATGCGGAGATCACCTACGACCGGTTTCATGTCGTCAAATTGCTTAATAAAGCCATGGATCAGGTGCGCAGAATTGAACGTATTGAGCATGATGACTTAAAAGGACATAAGTGCACGTTTTTGAAAAACCGACAAAACTTATCGGATAAACAGGAAAAGTCATTATCAGACATGCTTGAGCTTTACCCCACTCTAGGCAAGGCATACCGATTGAAAGTGCTGTTCAATGATGTATGGGACATGCCAAATAAAGTGGCGGCAACGACGTTCCTGACCAACTGGTGCAGAGAGGTCGAAGAGTCAACTATTCCCGCCTTTATGGCTTTTGCAAAAACGGTCAAAAGACATTGGTCTGGAATTATTCACTTTGTCGAGTCGCGTATTAGCAACGGTATTTTGGAAGGCATTAATAGTAAGGTGCAATTAGCCAAAAGACGCGCCAGAGGCTATCGCAATATCGGGAATTTCATCAACATGATTTATTTCCTATGCGGAAAACTGAAATTCAACTACCCACTCTATTTCACATAGAGCCCCTTAATTTAAGCGTTAAATCTCAGTTTTAAAACAGAATGACCAGGCCTGGTTATCCTACGGCTATAGAAAGCCATGTGTTCGCAAGGCACGTCCTGCGGCCTTTTAAAACCATGTGAGCGTAGGGTCATTCTTTTTAACTTCACAAAAACTAACTGTAACTTAGCCCAAAGTCAGATAAGTCACGACTATATAGCGACCTAATTTACCGATGGTGACCAGAACAAAAAACACCCATAAATTGATTCGTAACACACCTGCAATTAACGTCAAAGGATCGCCAATCACCGGTATCCAAGCAAACAACAGACTCCAAACACCATATTTTTCAAAGCGGTTTTTAGAGTGTTCAAACTTCTTCTCTGAAATTTTCAGGATTTTGCGCACCACAAAGAGACTGCCCCAAAACCCAATGGCGTAATTCACAAACGAGCCGAGAACATTGCCAACCGTTGCAACGGCCACCAATAGAGTTGGATTTAAGCCATTGACTAATAACAGCGTCAAAACCAATTCGGAACTCAACGGCAGAATCGTCGCGGCTAAAAATGCGGACAAAAACAGGCCAACGTAACCTAACTCTATAAAATATTCCATGGCGACAATTTTAACGGCTTTTGGGGATTAGTGCATAGCGTATATGACTCTCATCAGTCAAAAGAGATGAGGGCATTATTTTTTTCAGCCCCCATAAAAAACTTCAATGAAATATAATAAGTATCAACAGACCAACACTAAACCTATAGGGCTCTAATACTATGACTGAACTCAGCTTTCTCTATGAATTCCTGACCTATCTAATTACCGGTGCAGTGGTCGGTGTCGCAGCAGGATTGCTCGGCATAGGCGGTGGTCTATTGATTGTGCCCGTGCTTTCTACGGTGTTTCTGATTTACTTAGACGTCGAAGAGGTGGTTCACTTAGCGATTGGTACGTCTTTAGCGACGATTCTAGTCACCTCTTTTTCATCCGTCAGAGCGCATCATAAATTGGGCGCGGTTCGTTGGGATATTGTTAAGCTGTTAACGGGCGGTGTTTTCATCGGCGCTTTTATTGGTGGCTGGAGCTCGCAGTTCATCGCTTCCGAGTGGTTAGCCAAGCTATTTGGTATTTTAGAACTGTTAATTGCTATTAATATGTTGCTCGCGCTGAAACCGAATCCGAACCGAGAACTACCAGGCTTGGTTGGAAATAGTGGCGCTGGGGGTATTATTGGCTGGTTCTCCTCATTAGTCGGGATTGGCGGCGGCACCTTAACCACGCCCTATTTACAGTGGAACAATATCAATATGCATCAAGCCATCGCCACCTCAGCTGCGGTGAGTTTACCAGTGGCTTTAGCCGGTTCGATAGGCTACTTAATCGCGGGCTTGGATGCGAGCAACTTACCTAACTATGCAACCGGTTATATTTATTGGCCCGCCTTTTTTGGTATTGTCTTAGCCAGCTACTTTACGGCTCCTATTGGCGCATACTGGGCGCATCAACTGCCAGTCAAAACCCTTAAGCGCTTTTTTGGGATTTTCTTGATCTTATTGGCCATAAAAATGCTGTTTTTTATATAACAATCCACAACCGCAACATATTCAATAGTAACAACAACTTAGACTAATAGAAAAAGCAGTTATCCACACGCCTTATCCACAGACTTATCCACAGTCATTCCTCTTGTTTTAAAGTTATTCACAGGTATACTTGGCTGTATCAAAACAACCCGTACCACTAAAAGCCATCATTGGCGTTCTATCTGAGACTTTAAACAGGCTCATTTGGAAACAGTCCTCTACACGTAAAAAGAAAATAGTTAAGGGTCAGAACGTTTCTCTAAGAAACCTTCTAATGACTCAACTTTGCTACTTTTAAGGATATTTAATTTGTCAACACTCTGGGCCCAAAGTCTCAAGCATCTGGAAAATGATCTTAACGATCAGCAATTCTATACTTGGATTCTTCCGCTTCAAGCCATTGAAGAAGAAACCGTTATACGCTTATTAGCACCTTCCACCTTTATTCTGGACTGGGTTAATAAAAAACTGATGGTCAATATACGCCTAGCGGTCTCAAGGGCGGCGCCTACAAATACCCCTGAAGTCCGTTTAGAGATTGGTGACTACTCCTTAGAAGCATTGGTAGAACCAGAACCAACCATTCCGCAACCTTTGCAAGCCAGTCACAACAGAGCAAAATCACCTGACAATCGCACCATTAAAGCGGCTGACAGCACAAAAAAGTCAGGCATCAAGCACAGCTTAAACGCTAGCTTTACCTTTGATACCTTTGTAGAAGGTAAAGCCAACCAACTCGCGGCGGCCGCCGCACGTCAGGTTGCTGAAAATCCAGGTGGTAGTTACAATCCTTTCTTCATCTATGGTGGAGTCGGTTTAGGTAAAACGCATTTAATGCACGCCATCGGTAATCAGTTGATGAAAGACAATCCAGACGCGCGTGTGGTCTATTTGCACTCTGAACGTTTTGTAGCGGATATGGTCAATGCCTTACGTCACAATAAAATTGATGAATTCAAACGTTTTTACCGTTCTTTAGATGCCTTGTTAATTGATGATATTCAATTCTTTGCGAATAAAGAGCAGTCGCAAGAAGAGTTTTTTCATACCTTCAACACTCTCCTAGAAGGCAATAAGCAGGTCATTTTGACCAGTGATCGTTTTCCGAAAGAAGTGGATGGTTTAGAAGATCGCTTAAAGTCTCGTTTTGGCTGGGGATTGACGATTGGCGTTGAGCCACCTGAATTTGAAATGCGTGTCGCGATTCTACTTAAAAAAGCCTCTGAATTTGGCGTGGCATTACCGGATGAAGTCGCCTTTTTCATTGCTAAGCGTTTACGCGGCAATGTTCGTGATTTAGAAGGTGCGCTGAAACGTGTGGGGGCTTATGCACAATTCACTCAGCAACTGCTGACTGTTGAAGTGGTTAAAGATGCCTTAAAAGATTTGTTGGCATTACAACAAAAAATGGTTACTTTAGATAATATTCAAAAAACTGTGGCCGACTATTACAAGTTACGTGTGGCTGACCTTTTATCTAAAAGACGTACCCGTAACATTGCCCGTCCAAGACAGATGGCGATGGGCATTGCAAAAGAATTGACCAACCACAGCTTGCCGGAAATTGGCGATGCGTTTGGTGGGCGTGACCATACAACCGTGTTACACGCTGTACGCAAAATTAAAGAACTACGTGAAACCGATCATCATATTGATGATGACTTTAATAGCTTAATTCGCATCATTACAAACTAATTTACTTTACTCAAAACCCATTAAATTTAGAGATTAAAAAGGCGCTTGGCATGAAAATCACTTTAACCCGTGAAAACCTTTTAAAAGTTCTACAAACTGTCGGTGGTGTCGTTGAAAAACGTCAAACTATGCCGATTTTAGGCAATATCTTATTTCAAGTATCTGAAAACACCCTCACAGTGACCGCTTCCGATTTAGAGATCGAAACGCGCGCACAGACCGAGCTAGAGTCTTCAGAACTGGGTCAATTCGCCATTACTTTACCGGCGATGAAGTTAATTAATATTGTGCGATCATTGCCAGACGGCCTCACGATTGTGCTCGACTTTGATGGTTCGCGCTGTACGCTCTCTGCAGGCCGTTCTCGCTTTAAATTATCAACCCTGCCGGCTGATGATTTCCCGACCATTGATTTAACACAATCTGATATCTCATTTTCATTATCGCAACATCAGTTGAAGCAGTTAATTCAACACTCTGGTTTTGCTATGGCCAGCCAAGATGTCCGTTTCTATTTAAACGGTATGTTGTTCGATATCAGTAACCAGACGCTACGTGTGGTTGCCACTGACGGTCACCGTCTATCAACCTGCTCAACCGAGTTAGCGATTGAAGGCCTTGAACCGACCCAAGCTATTTTGCCAAGAAAAGGGGTGCTTGAGCTGTCTAAACTGATGGGCGATGAAGATACCTTAATTGAGTTCTCATTGGCGAAAAACTACCTGACCGTTCAGTTAGAAGAGACCGTTTTTACTTGTAAGTTAGTCGATGGCCGCTTCCCAGATTATCGTCGTGTTATTCCTACAAGTAACGACCAGTTCATCCAAACCGACAAAGAGATGCTACGTAGCTTGTTACAGCGTGCCTCTATTTTATCAAACGATAAATTCAAAGGTATTCGCCTGGTGTTAAGCAATAATCTATTAGCGGTTAATGCCTCTAACAGTGAGCAAGACGAATCCCATGAAGACATGGCGATAGATTACAGCGGTTCCACAATGGAAATCGGCTTTAACGTCAATTACATTATCGACGTACTGAACTCGATGAATGAAGATTGCGTGACTCTGATCTTGAAAGATGCCAATAGCAGTTGTCTGATTGAAGCACAAACCGACGTATGTCATTGTCAACATGTGATCATGCCAATGCGCCTCTAGATTGGTTAGATCACTCCTCTTGGGGCTAATTTCTGCGTTAAAAAACGGTCGAGTACACTTGTACACTCCCTTGATTTTGCCTTGAACTTAACCTCAATAGGAGCAATCTAATTCAATCTAGTTTACTCGCTATCTTTACAAGACCCTTTTCTTGCCTTTCTGCCTTAGGCGTTTCTGTTGACTCTACTTAGCCTGTTTTCTTATGAATAAAGCCAAACTTGTCCGCTTAGCCACTTATGCCTCGGTATGTATCGCGACCACGCTGTTTATCTTAAAACTGAGTGCTTGGTTTGAGACCGGTTCGGTGAGCATTCTTGCCTCTCTGCTCGACTCTTTTATCGATATTATTGCTTCGGTCATGATTGTGATTGCTGTGCGAATCGCGCAAACACCTGCTGATACTGAACACCGCTTTGGACATGGTAAAGCCGAGCCTCTAGCAGCCTTAGCGCAAAGCGTTTTTATCGTCGGTTCTGCCAGCTATTTGATACTCTATGCCGTCGACAGAATGGTTCATCCTCAACTTATTTCAGAGCCTGAAATTGGCTTGATCATTATGAGCATTTCGCTGTTTATGACATTGGGGCTCATCGCCTTTCAACATTATGTGATTAAGCAGACCAGTTCGACCGCCATTAAAGCTGACTCCTTGCATTATATTTCTGATGTATTGGCGAATATCCTGGTTATCTTAGGATTATGGTTAAGCCACATTCAATGGCTCGATCCTTTACTGGCATTCGGAATTGCCCTATGGATTTTACGCAGCGCTTTGCTTATTGCCAAAGATGCCTCGAATCAACTTTTGGACCATGAATTACCTGACACAATGCGTTTGCAAATTCAGGTGATTATCTTGGAAACGCCTAATGTCAGAGGGTTTAATGATTTACGCACCTATCAATCTGGGCCAAATCGTTTTATTCAGTTTGACTTAGAATTAGATGACGAACTGACCTTAGCAGAAAGCCACTATATAACCGAGCAGGTGACCACGGCGCTTAAAGCCAGTTTTGAAAATATTGATGTGATGATTCATCAAGAACCTGTCAGTTTAAAATATGATAAAGCCCACCATACCTGGGGCCGAAACTAAAGTGCCTAGATGACTCAAATTAACCAGGTTTCTATTCAAAATTTTCGTAACTGTACCAGTGTCCGCTGTGAGCTCAGTGCGGGGCTGAATCTGATTGTCGGCGATAATGCGGCCGGTAAAACCTCATTGATTGAGGCCATTTGGGTCCTAGCCACAGGTCGTTCTTTTAGAAGCACTAAAACCCAACATTTGATACAGCATGAATCTGACTCCTGCACTCTATTTGCCGAAGTGGCTTCCAGTCACTCTAGTCATAAAACACACCGTTTAGGGTCGCAAAAAAGCCTGCAACAAACACTATTGCGTTTAGATGGTGAAACGCTTAAATCACAATCTGCACTGGCACAACTCCTTCCCGTGCAACTGCTCACCCCTGAAAGCCATAAACTACTAGAAGAAGGCCCAAAAGCCCGCCGTCAATTTATGGACTGGGGCTGCTTTCATCAGTCTCCTGAATTTATGCCGTTGTGGCGCCATTATCAACGTGGCCTTAAACAACGTAATCATGCCCTTAAAAGACGCCTGCCAAAGGCACAGGTGCAGCTGTGGGATCAAACTCTAGTTGAGAATGCGCTTAAGATTGATCTCATTCGTCAAGACTATCTTGAAAGGCTAACACCCTACTTAATGACGTTTTGCCAAGCCTTAATGCCGGAAATCAAAGAAGAGGTCGTCTGCCAATACCGAGCGGGCTGGCCCAAAGCCACCGAAGATCTATTGGCTTTATATGCGGACAGTTATCAAAAAGAGTCGCATTTGGGACATACTCAATATGGCGCCCACCGTGCCGATATTCGTTTTAAGTTCGGGGGTCAAGAAGCGCTAAATACCCTCTCGCGTGGCCAACAAAAACTGTTTGTCTGTGCCTTACTACTTGCCCAAGCCAGTTTGCACGAAAAGGTATTACAAGAACCGGTCATTATGTTGATTGATGATCTGCCGGCCGAGTTGGATGAAACGCATCGCCTAAAACTATTAGAGCTGTTACAGATTCTCAATATCCAACACATTATCACCAGCACCTCGGCCTCGTTAATCCCTATTTTAAATCCAGAGACGACCAGAGTCTGGACGATTGAATCAGGTCAACTCAACTTACAACCCTAACTTCAGCTTTGCAAAACCTACCAGGCCTGGAATGTCCTGCGGCCTTATAAAATCATGTGAGCGCAGGGCCAAATGATTAAATTTAATTCAATATCAATAATTTTAATACGCAGGGTCTATCTGATTCACTATATTCATAAGCATCAATTTAGAAAAGACGTTTCATTTACGCTAAACTAGAACAACAAAACGCAACCGCAGAGGATAGCTATGTCAGACCCAACAGAAATCACACTTCCACCTCGACCACCACAAGCAGAGCCAGTCACACCAAGCGCGCCTGAAATTTCGACCACGGTTCCTACCATTATTTATGTGTTGTATCTATTGAACTTTATTATTCCATTTGGCGCTTTAATCGGCCTGATTATGGCTTATGTCAATAAGGACGATGAGGATAATTTTCTACAATCGCACTACCAGTTCCAAATTCGTACCTTCTGGATTGGTTTGCTCTATGTCATTATTGGAGGTATATTAACCACGATAGTGATTGGCTGGCTGATCGTTTTATTCTATATTGTTTGGTTGATTATTCGCTGTGCCAAAGGCTTCAAATACCTAGGTAAAAAACAACCTATGCCTGATCCGACTAGCTGGATGTTTGGATAAACATCTTATTTAGATTTCTCCATAAAAAAGGCCACAATGTGGCCTTTTTATTTGGATACATTCAAGTCGTAAGTGCAACAGTTTTAATTTCCCAGAACACCTCATTAGGTGTTCTGAATCCTAAACACTTTCTTGGGCGATTGTTGAGCTTATCAACAACCCAATCAATTTCTTCCTGAGTTACTTTATCGAAGTCTGTTCCTTTTGGAAAGAATCGTCTTAACAATCCATTGGTATTTTCATTGGTTCCACGCTCCCAAGAAGAGTAAGGGTGGGCAAAATAAAAATCTGTCCCAAGCTCTTTTGCCATCGTTTGGTATTGTGAAAACTCTTTGCCATTATAGTCGT
>VCMI01000082.1 GCA_006222135.1 Thiomicrorhabdus sp.
ACACGACGACTCCACTCACTTGTTCAGGGCTCCAACGCTGCTTCAAGTAGTGAATAACAAGCTCCCAGCAGTCATGAGATATTCTTTTGCTTACTTGACCGTCTTCGACGGCTTGTGTATGTGCAAGCAACGGTCGCCAACCACGGGATTTAATATTGCGTTTGAGTTCACGGCTAATGGTCGATTTATGACGTTTTAACTCGTCTGCGATAGTCGTAATGCTATATCCGGCACGTTTGAGTCCGTAAATGTGATATCTTTCTTCTAAGGTCAGTTGATGATATGTGCTCATTGGGCAACACCTCTTTTGTGTAGGAACTTAAAAGGTAGCTTATCAACTGGCCTTTTTCAATTCCTATAGGTGTTGCACTTACTAGTTGAATCTATGACTATTATAACGTGCATTATAACAAAGCTCATTCAGTGGCAAGCTAGAGAGTGAAACTTTTAAAGGTGCCGCTTATTTTAATACCTTTCTAAGGAGCTCAGAGACACCGAATCAGTTGAGGATTAATTCATGTTAGAATTAAAAAACTGTCTGACTTAAGGAGTCATATCATGACCGGCATCTCTCATTTAAAAAAAACGCTTCCATTACTGTTGCTCTTGCCACTATTTCTATCGAGTCAAGTAAACGCAAGCGAATATCACCAAGTTGAAAACCCGGTTAAATCTAACCAAGCGGGTGGTTTTTTGAAAGACACTTGGGTTATTGACTATAACGTCAATGACTTTACCGACACACTCCGACAGGCCACGGTACTCTATATTCCAGAAGATTACCGTACCCAGAAAGTATTCTTTATGCGTTGCCGAGATTACTTTTCTAATCTAAGTGTGCAATACATTGATGAAGAGACCTTTCTAAAAGAGAGTAATGGCACTCTACCGAATGCCTCACCCAGCTTTATTAAACACGGTTATGTTTATGACGATAAACAGAAACTGACCGTTAAAACCGATTCGGATTCAGTGTCGTTTGATATTTCAGTGGGCGGACAAAACAAGGCCTTATCCAAACTGTTTAAAACCGATATTGAGAAACAACCAGGCATGCTTGGCATGAGCTTTCATACCTCTTTTACCTATCAGGAGATGCCTAGTTTTAAAGCGGACAGCAACAGCTCGGATGTTAAGGCGTTCTTTAATCTGCTAAAACCCGCATTGGCTAGCCAAAATCCACTCTATTTTGAGTTAGAAAGTAGTGAAGGCTACAAACACAGTTTTTCATTAGACGTAAAGCGGATGAATCAGTTTGTCCCTAAACAAGTCATGGACTACTGCTTTACCGGCAGGACTTTAAGATAGACAATTCAAGGCTCCGCTAGGAATAAGCGAATAACGGGCAAAATTCATAAATTACTGCACCGTTTAGAAAGCAAATCATTGCAGTGATTTTGTTATAATAACCGCAGTTATAAAATAATCTGTTTAAAGGGTCGGTTTCGACTAAAAAGATATGGCAAAAAAACCTAAAAATAAAGCACTTGAGAATACCATTGCGCAAAATAAAAGAGCGCGTTTTGACTTTCAGATTGACCAAACTTTCGAAGCGGGCCTCTCGTTAGAAGGCTGGGAGATCAAAAGTATTCGTCAAGGAAAGGTGAATATTAAAGAGAGTTATATTCTCTTAAAGAATCACGAAGCCTTTCTATTTGGTGCACAAATTCAAGCACTCATTACCGCCTCAACCCACACAATCCATGATCCGTTACGCTTAAGGAAATTGCTGTTACATCGTAAGCAAATTGAGCTCTTAACCTCTAAGGCAGATCAAGATGGTTTAACCGTCGTGCCTTTAGATATGCATTGGAGCAGCAGTGGTAAGGTCAAACTTACCATTGGTCTTGCCAAAGGTAAAAAACTGTATGATAAACGTGCCTCTGAAAAAGAGCGTGAATGGAATCGTGATAAAGCACGAGTTATGAAACTCACCCGTTAAACCCTTCTGTAAGGACGCCTTGATTTATTATTAATTGAATTCAAGTTAAATAAGTCGAGGAGTCCTTTTATAAAAACGTTATAATAGCCTCGCTTTAGATAAAACCCTTGAAAAAGAGTTTGTCGGCCTTATAAATAGATTGTCAGTAAATTAAACAATCAATTTATTTGGCTTTAAAAGCCACCAGGCCTGGTAAATTAGAACTGACCAGGCCTGGTAGAACTGAATTTCATCAGTTTTCGTGTCAAGCGAACTTCCCATTATGGGGGTGTTTTGGTTTCGACAGGGAGATGGAAATTTAGGATGCATGTCGTGCTTGAATCATCGCACGTTAATCTTGATTCAAATGTTATAGTTGCAAACGACAATAACTACTCCCTAGCAGCTTAGGCTGTTAGTGCAGGCTTGGCCAGTTGTTCGTAGCCCCTAGTCTGTATCGACTCATACGGAATCGTCAGTGTCATGTGTTTGGATGACCCTGCCTAAACTATACAAACTCGCCTTCTGTGATCCCTGCTAGTCGGGCAACAACCGGGTTAAATTAATAGACTAAATAAGCATGTAGAGTTCTAAGTGGAAGCTTTCTGGACGGCGGTTCGAATCCGCCCACCTCCACCAATACCTAAGCCTAGACCCTTTATAAACGGGGGTCTGGGCTTTTTTATATCTCTAAACTAGTCTAGTTATTCAAGTTTTTCGTACCAAATGTGTAGCACTGTAATTAATAAAAAATCGAACTCATTACCCTAATATATTTAAAGCCTTACCCAGAACATCCCAAATTAAAAAAGTTTAACTTTTAAAATATTTCTGATTGCCACGCTGACCTATCGCCCCCGCTAAACGCTCAATACCGTGAATATAGGCCGCAGTTCTTAAAGAACATTCATGACTTAAAGCCAAATCAAAAACCGCATTGGACTCGACTTTCATAATCTTTTTAAGCTTAGTATTGACCTCTTTCTCCTCCCAATAAAATCCAGCTTTATTTTGCACCCACTCAAAGTAACTAACAATAACTCCGCCCGCATTGACTAATACATCTGGAATCACTTCAATACCATTTTCGGCCAGTATTTCATCCGCCGGTGGCGTAACGGGGCCATTGGCTATTTCTAGAATGGTTGTGGCTTTAATTTGGTGCGCATTTAACTGTGTGATTTGATTCTCTAAAGCCGCTAACACCAAAACATCTACCGGTAACTCAAGCAATTCATCGTTTGTAAGTTCTTCATAGTCGAGCGTATTGCAAGCCGAACCATCGTAATAAACCGAAGCCAATTTATCCTCTTCCATTTTATAACGATAAATATCTTCAATATCAAGTCCGCTGTTGCTATAAATAGCCCCTTGAGAGTCGGACACGGCGACCACGCGAAAGCCCATTCTTTTGGCCAGTCGAGCAAAGTGGAAACCCGCATTACCAAACCCTTGCACTGCAACGGTCACGGTTGAAACATCCCAACCATGCCGACGTCCATATTCCGCCAAAGCGTATAAAGCACCTTGCCCAGTCGCCGCTTCGCGCCCTGCAGAACCGCCTAAATGCAACGGTTTACCGGTAATCATGCCAGGCTCCTGACGACGGTACATAACAGAATATTCATCAGCCATCCATCCCATAATAGTGGCATTGGTATAGACATCCGGCGCGGGAATATCGCGAGACTCACCCAATATATCTGAAAATGCGCGGATATAACCACGCGACAATCTCTCTAGCTCTAATTTTGAAAGTTCTTTTGGATTCACCGTCACTCCG
Organism: Thiomicrorhabdus sp.; assembly: GCA_006222135.1. Classification (GTDB taxonomy): domain Bacteria; phylum Pseudomonadota; class Gammaproteobacteria; order Thiomicrospirales; family Thiomicrospiraceae; genus Thiomicrorhabdus. Next base: position 3,705 of record VCMI01000082.1, read on the forward strand.
CCTTTAGCGCCGCCAAACGGCAAGCCCGCGACAGCACACTTGACGGTCATCCAAAAACTCAAAGAGGTGACTTCATCTAAATTGACGCGCGGATGGTAACGAATACCGCCTTTAGTCGGCCCGCGAGTATCGTCATATTGCACACGATAACCGGTAAAAATCTGTAATTCCCCACTGTCCATGCGCACCGGAATACTTGCAATATAAGAGCGTTTGGCCACAGATAACCGACACATAACTTCTTCATCAACTTCAATATGTTTAAAAACAGATTCCAATCGTTGTTTTGCCAACTCAAACATAGCGGATTCAACCTCAAGCGTTTAGATAATTTAAAAGTCCATCTTAACGCTAAAAAGACGGCTGGCGGATTGATTTATCAAACAGACTGTTTTAAATACCTTATTCATAAATTAATCACACAGAAATCTGACCAGGCCTGGCATGTCCTGCGGCTTTATAAAACCATGTGAGCGCAGGGTCAACCAGGATTTGCCTTAGGGGGAGAGATAAATGGCAGATAGTATTGCTTACCTTACAAAGACGATTAAAATAGCCGGTATTACGCAATCCCTATCACTTCACTTTTTACCAAGGTCTTTTACTACTTTCTATGCCTACAGCCATTGAATTACCGATCCATGCCTTTATTCCGCAGATTCAGAACTGTTTAGCGGCGCATTCGGCCTGCATACTCCAAGCCGAGCCTGGCGCAGGAAAATCGACTCAAGTGCCTTTAGCCTTAATGGATGCCGATTGGTTACAAGGTCGCAAAATTATATTACTTGAACCACGTCGATTAGCGGTGCGTTCTTTAGCAGGTTTTTTGGCCAAACAACTGGGCGAAAAAGTTGGCCAACGCATTGGTTATCAAGTGCGTAATGATCGCAAGATCTCCAAAGAGACGATTGTTGAAATCATGACCGAAGGGATTTTGATTAGACGTTTACAAAATGATCCCGAACTCAGTGACACCGCGTTGATTATTTTCGATGAGTTTCACGAACGCTCCCTGGATTCGGACTTAGCATTGGCATTATGTTTAGACAGCCAATCCGCACTGCGTGAAGATTTAAAGCTTTTGATTATGTCTGCCACCATTGCCAGCGATTCCTTAAGCACCTTTTTGGATAATGCGCCAGTGATTCAATGTCCTGGTCGAACCTTCCCCGTTAATATCCACTATTTACCAAGCGCCCTGCCACAGCCTTTATCGCAACTCTACGGCCCGCCTTTGTATCGCGTGATTACCCAGGCTTTAACCAACGCGCTTAATTTAAATACCGGCGATTGTTTGATATTTTTGCCAGGCCAGAAAGAAATTTTACAAGCCATTCAGCACGCCTCTGAAAGCATCAATCCAAATGAAGTGGCTCTGATTCCGCTCTATGGTGGACTCACACCTGAAGCCCAAAGCAAGGTATTGCAAAAAGACGCTAAAAACCGCCGTAAAGTCATCTTCTCGACCAATATTGCCGAAACCAGTTTAACCATCGAAGGCATTCATATTGTCATCGACAGTGGATTAGTCCGTCACGCCGCTTACGATGCCAGTAGCGGCATGACTCGCATGCTCACCCAAAACATATCGCAAGCGTCTGCCATACAACGTTCAGGTCGCGCAGGTCGTTTAGCAGAAGGCCATGCTTATCGCTTATGGACCGAATCTGATCACAAAAGCCGCATCGCCTTCACCGCCGAATCAATTTTAACCTCTGATCTGACGGATTTAAGTTTAGAGATGGCCATGTGGGGCGTGACTAATTTAGAAGACCTACGCTGGTTAACGCCGCCCCCAACAGCCCACTATCAAATCGCGCAAGTCTTGTTAATTCAGTTAGGATTTTTAAAAATGAACGGCTCACTTAATCCCTTAGGAGAGCAAGCCAGTCAACTCGGCCTGTCGGCACGATTGGCGAAGATGATTTTGATTGCCAGACAGTTTGACCAGAAACAAGGTGGAGAAAATCAACTCACCACCGCATGTGACATTGCGGCCATATTGAGTGAACGGGATATTTTAAGACGCGGTGTTGGCGTCAATTTGGAAGACCGAGTTGAGGCGTTACAAGCGTATCGTAAGAATCCACAAACGTTAAAATCCTCCTCACTGATTATGGCGGCCACACAAGTCGCCTTAACCAATAGCCAGCAATGGAAAAAGCGAGCTTTAGCGTTACCGAATTTAATCCGTTCACAGGACACCTCAATCCCACTATCCATCGGCCAACTACTCGCCCTAGCCTATCCCGACAGAGTCGCCAAACGCCGTTCAAATGCCGATGGTCGTTATCAATTGAGTAATGGCAAAGGTTGCATTCTGTCTCCAGAAGATCGTTTAAATGACCAGGCCTGGTCAGTTGTTGCCGACTTAGATGGACAACGCCGTGACGGTAAAGTCTTTATGGCCGCACCGATTACCCTAGAAGAAATTGAATCGCTGTTTGCACAGCAAATCACCACCGAAACCACGGTCTCGTATGATGACAAAAAACAGCGTATTTTAGGGATTACTCATCGAAAATTGGGCGCTCTCAGCTTACAACAAACCACCACTAATAAAATCAACCCAAAACAACTTCAAGCCTGCATGACCGAGGTCATTATTGCCTCCAATCTAGAAAAATTACCGTGGAATAAAACCAACCAGGCCTGGTTAGATCGCGTGTCTTGGTTAGGCCAATATTTACCAGAATACGCCGTGTTTTCAATAGAAGAACTCGTTAATGATTTTGATCAGTGGTGTCTGCCCTATTTGAGCGGGATGAAACAGTGGTCAGATTTGGCTAAGTTGGATCTGTTAAGTCTATTGCAAGCCAGACTTAGTTATTCAGAATTAAACGCCATAGAACAATACACCCCCACACATTACACAGCACCTTCGGGCAAACGCGTGGCGATTCATTACGAAATCGGTAAATTGCCCAAGGTGGCGATTCAACTGCAAGAACTGTTCGGCGAACTGTCCTCACCTAAACTCGCCAATGGCAAAGTCGCTCTCACGTTTGAATTGCTGTCGCCCGCTCAAAAACCCATTCAAATCACCGCCGATTTAGCCAATTTTTGGAATACCTCCTATATAGAAGTCGCCAAAGAGATGCGCGGAAAATACCGCAGACACCGTTGGCCAGAAAAACCGCTAGAAGAAAAAGCCGGCAGATCCATTCAACCACGCCGACCGCGTACCAAGTGACCCTCTAAATGATAAAGGACGCATTCATGTCTGACCACACATCGCCTACTCCCGTCGTTAAAACCCTGCGTCTAATACTGGGAGACCAGCTGAATGCCGCGCATAGTTGGTATAAAAGTAAAGACGACAATGTCGTATATATTGTCGCCGAACTGCGCCAAGAAACTGATTACACCACCCATCACATTCAAAAGATTGCGGCTTTTTTTGCCGCCATGCAAGCCTTTGCCCAAGCTCTCACACTTGCAGGGCATGACGTTCGCCACATGAACTTAGATGAAAGCGCACCCTACCGAGACTTACCGCATCTTTTACAAACCTTACTCGCTGAATATCAATGCACACACTTTGAGTATCAACGTCCTGATGAGTATCGTCTAAGTCAGCCGTTAGAGGATTTTTGTCAGCATTTAACTGATGCTGGCATAAGTCATCAGTGCGTAGACAGCGAACATTTTTTATTGCCGTTTGCAGACATCAACCGTGAATTTAAAGCCGGAAAACACGTTCGGATGGAGGCGTTTTATCGTCGTATGCGTAAACGCACCGGCTATTTAATGGACGGTGACTTGCCCGCAGGAGGACAATGGAATTTTGATGCCGACAACCGTGGCAGTTTTCGCAAAGAGGACATCCTTAAAATTCCAGCGCCGTTACGCTTTCAGAATGAGGTGAGTGACATCATGGCGCGCATTCAACGTCATTCAATCGCTTACCTAGGAGAACCGACAGATACCTTAATTTGGCCGATTACCCGTCGACAAGCGTTGCAACTCTTGAGCCATTTTTGTGAACATAACTTGCCGAACTTTGGCCGTTTTCAAGACGCCATGACCCAGCAAAGTGAACACAGCTGGAGCCTATACCATGCCCGCCTGAGTTTTGCGTTGAACAGCAAAATCCTCCACCCCGCGCAGGTCATTCAAGCGGCGCTCACCGCCTATCAGACCAGGCCTGGTGAAATTAATTTGGCGCAAATTGAAGGCTTTATCAGACAAATCATTGGCTGGCGTGAATACGTTAGAGGCATGTATTGGGTTAATATGCCGCATTATCAAACCTTAAACCATTTAGAGGCGCATCAAGCTTTGCCCACTTGGTACTGGAATGCCAACACAAAGATGAATTGTTTACAGAAAACCATTTCGCAGTCACTTAAAACCAGTTACGCCCACCATATTCAACGACTCATGATTACCGGCAATTTTGCCTTAATCGCAGGGCTGAATCCTGATGAGGTAGACGCCTGGTATTTAGGCATTTACATTGATGCTCACGAGTGGGTCGAAATACCGAATACTCGAGGCATGGCGCTGTTTGCCGATGGCGGTTTAATTGCCACCAAGCCCTATGCAGCTAGTGGCAACTACATCAATAAAATGAGTGATTACTGTAAAAATTGCCACTATGCGGTCAAAGAACGTATCGGAGAAAAAGCCTGCCCCATGAACAGTTTATATTGGGATTTTTTAGCGCGTCATGCCGAACGGTTCGCCAGCAATCCGCGCATGGTCTTTGCCTATAAAGGTTGGCAACGGTTTTCAGAGACTGAGCAACAAGCGATTCGTGACCACGCTCAACAGCTTTTATTACGCTTAGAACAACTCTAACGTTAGTATGCGTTTAACGTCAGTCTGTGTTCAAATCTAGATGGCATCGCTTTAAACCGCGATGTATCAAAGCATCAGAAAAGCCGCTCGAAGAAAAAGCAGACAGATCTATTCAACCAGGCCTGGTTGAATAGATCATCGACAACCATTACATTAAATTCGGCTAAGATAGCTATACCTAAAGACGACGGAATAAAACCATGAATTTATCACCCCTCAGTAAACAAGAAATCGACTTTCTTAATGACGCATTCCTTAAATATGGCAATGATGCTTCCATTCTGGACACCTCTGAATTGGACGGGTTTTTAACCGCGATTGTGTCTGGACCCAACATGGTCGTACCCAGCCAATGGTATCCCGAGATCTGGGGACAAGAAGCCAATCAGCCTGAATGGGAAAGTAAATCCGAAGTCGAGCGGTTTTTCCACTTAGTTATTCAGCACATGAATAATATAGCTGAGCTGTTAATGGAATCTCCTGACCATTTTGCAGCGCACTTAAGCATTGATGCTTTGAGCGAAACACCGGTTGTAACGATTGAAGAGTGGTGTTTTGGGTATATGAAGGGAGTGGCATTGGGCTCTTGGCCAAAACTTGAAAGCGATATGCAAAAACAACTGGATATAATCGCTTTGTATGGCTTGGAAGAAAACGTCTCGACTATTGACGACTCAACATCGGATCAACATCATAATAAAATCTCTGAAATTGAATCCGCCGCGCGCAAACTACATGCTTATTTTTTAGAAAAGCGTTCTCATTGAGCACAAAGAACGAAAGTCTCTAGTTGCCATGCTTAACATGAGAACGACAGCTTCCCGTCATTGCGAGCAAAGCGAAGCAATCCAGAGTTCACGTTTAAAGGCAGTACTTCGCTCTAGGCTGCCTGGATTGCCACGTCACTTTGTTCCTCGCAAAGACAAAACCTCAACACACTCACTCCACTGCGTTTCTCGCAATGACAAAATCCCAGCACACTCACATCAAACGCCATCGCCATGTCTGAAGCGTCTGTGAATCTCATTCACCAGTTTGATGATATAAGGCGTTTTAAAAGGACTATCTCCCATACTCGTAAAATGATCATTACGGTACTCATAAAATAATACCGCTCTTAACGTATTCAGGTCTTTAGGTAACTTCCAGTTCTTCTTATACTCAGCTCGTGCCGTTTTACCCAGTTTTTGCAAACCATCTAAGGGACTTTGCTCGGTGTCTCTTTTTCCGCTGATACTTTGTGCAACAAATCCATAACCATCAAACGTCTGTGCAAACTCCAAAAAATCGGCATCTCTGTGAACGCTACTCGGAATACAGCCTAAGGTTAAGGCTCTAGAACAACTGCCATAATCATATTCACGTTTTAGATTAAACCCCAAAACTGAAACGGGCCAAAAACTCAGTGACTGGCCCGTCTGCTTGGTTGAGCAAGGACGATGGGTCAAAAAGCATGAGACTCTTGCTTCAGACAACTCATTTATGTTGGCCTGATCGTATTCCACCCAGTGTTCAAAATCTTGTTTACGCAATCTTAATGTTCCCTGCACCGAACGATTCGTCTCAGTATCAAAATAGAGCGTACTGCCTCGCAATGACTCTGCCAAAGATTCAATCAAGTTCGTTTCAATCTCTAATGTTAGTAACGAATTCATCAGTACATCCATAAACTGATCAGACAAGGTTTTTAGGCTAGCTTTGGTAACATTGGTAATAATCACAATTGCCCGAGAATCGTCATGGCAAAATATTAAGTGTTTCTTGCGCTGTAACGTCATCAAATCCGCATGCCAATTTCCCACCACAGGGTGTACACGATTCGGCGATCGACGCTCAGGCGAATTAAGCGGGTTAAGCTGATCAAGTGAATCAAGGTAGGCAAATAGTTTTTTAGTCGCATGAATACAAATCATCTGTTTTCTCCGTGCTGTCATAAGCTCAAATAAAGAATCAATCTCAAAGCAAGGCGCTTATTTCATAATTTACGACTCACCACTCACGACCCACTACTCACTAAAAGGCTTAACGATCTGCGAGTATAAACTCAAACATAAACTTCTTAAAATTCGCGGCTCTGGTTGGGTCAGACAATAACTGCATCATCTGGTTTTGGTGGGCGTCGCTGCTGTCCATAATGGCATCATCAAAGGCTTTTGAGAAATCACCTAACATCGCTTGTTCTGGCGTATTGTTGGCCATTTGATTAATCACCACACTGTTTTCTCGCATTTTATCCCGCACAGTATTTACATAATTGACCAGATCGCTGTCCGTAAGATGATCGGTAATAAACAGTTCATTTAGGCGACTGATAATTTGCGAGAGAAACTCCTCTTTTGGGTCTTTGGCTTTCGCGGTGCCCAACGCATCTCCAGGCGTTAAATACTCGCCTGCATCTTCTCTTATTTTAATATCTTGCTGTTTTATTTTAGACAAACGGTATTGATGTAACACCACATTATCCAGATCAATATCGTCTTCATCCACCAAGGTTTCACGCAACATTGGGCGCAGGTTGCGTGCATACAAACTGAGCTTTTCGAGCTCTTTATTGTTGTAATCTACTATCTGTGACATAAACTCATAGAAACGCACAAACGTGCCCAAATCCTTTTTAAAGATTTCCAAGGCATCCTTCTCTTGTTTGCAGGCTTTAAAACTGTTGTCCGCATTCGCGATTAAAACCGCATCGCCCGTTTTCTTGGTACGTTCAAACATCTCACGCGCTTGGTTATAAGCCTCAACCGCCGACTTATAACGCTTTTGCCAGCGTTCTACTGCGGGTTTACAGATATTCGCAATGGCCGCACTGCTTTTACTCTTTTGTAAAAACGCCTCGCAAAACTGCTCCACTTCATGCCAGTTAAAAATCCCTGATGCGCGTAATTTATCAAACAGATCAAAGATCAAATCCGGATCAGACACATCCTCTAACTCAGCGGTTTCAAAATACGGTTGAAAGGCTTCTAGAATCTCTTCTGGTTCATTAAAGAAATCTAATACAAACGTACCGCTTACCGCTTTTCCTGGATAGGTTCGATTTAAACGCGATAGGGTTTGCACACACTCTACGCCACCGAGTTTTTTATCGACATACATGGCGCACAGTTTCGGTTGATCAAAGCCTGTCTGGAATTTATTGGCGACAATCATTACCTGATAATCATCCGAATCAAACGCCTTTCGCAAATCACGGCCTTTCAGCTTCGGGTTCATATTGGTTTCGGTAAACTTCTCACCCAACAAGGCATCCACATTCGGATCTTTTTCATCAAACTCCACCTCGCCCGAAAACGCCACCATCGCTTGCAAGTCTTGATAACCCTTATTTGATGCGGCATCCGCGACCTTTTCCGCAATGTATTTATCAAAGCCCAATTTATAACGCACCGCCTCTTTACGTGAACTGGTCACCACCATCGCTTTGGCTTGGCCGCCTAATAACCCCATCACATTGTCTTTAAAGTGCTCAACAATCACCTGCACTTTTTGGGCGATATTGTAGTCGTGTAAACGCACCCATTGGTTGAGTTTGACCTTGGCTCTTTTACTCTCCACCGCTTGATCTGAACCGGCGATTTTCATGGCCAAGTTATAAGCGACTTTATAATTGGTGTAGTTTTTAAGCACATCCAAAATAAAACCCTCTTCAATCGCCTGGCGCATACTGTAAACATGAAACGCCGCCGGCTTATTGGTTTTAGAGGGCGGTTCATTCGGTTTCGGCAAACGCCCAAACAGCTCCAAGGTTTTGGTTTTAGGGGTCGCGGTAAACGCAAAATAACTTAGATTGGCGGAGACTCGGCGCGAAGCGACTGTTGCATCTAGAATATCTTCCGTGTCCAGTTCATCATTTTCGGCATTCGCCTGACCGTCCATCATTAGCACTTCTTTTAGCTGACGTGCGGTCGATCCGGTTTGAGAAGAGTGCGCTTCATCGGCAATAATCGCATATTGACGGGCTTTTAAATTCGCGCTGTTTTCAATGGCTTTTAAGACATGCGGAAAGGTTTGAATGGTGACGATAATAATGGGCTGAGCGTTTTCTAATGCGGCGGCGAGTTTCTCGGACTTTGAGCCATCGCCCTCTTTATTATTAATGCGTCCGACCACGCCATCGACATGTTCAAACTGATTAATCGTGTCTTGTAACTGGTCATCTAATACCGTGCGATCCGTCACCACAATTACCGAATCAAACTGTTTATTGCCCTGCGCATCATAGAGCGATGACAATTGATGTGCTGTCCAAGCAATCGAGTTGGATTTTCCAGAGCCGGCGCTGTGCTGAATTAAATACTTATGCCCCGCGCCATTGGTACGCGCATCATTCACTAAGCGGTTCACCACATCCCATTGATGATAACGTGGAAAGATCAAGGTCTCTTTCTTAAACTTTCGTCCCTCAAAATCCTCTTTTTCTTCAATCTGTAAATGCACATACCGCGCCAGAATAGTTAATAGATTGTCAGGCAGTAACACCTCATTCCATAAATAATCAGTGGCGTATTGGTTGACATCCTCCGGCACATCATTGCCCGCGCCCCCTTCTTTGGTGCCTTTGTTAAAAGGTAAAAAGAACGTATTCGCGCCTTCCAATCGGGTCGCCATATAGACTTCATACTGGCTAACCGCAAAATGCACCAACGCGCCGCGTTTAAAGGTCAGTAACGGTTCGGGTTTTTTGGTCACTGAGTCGATTGCAAAACGGGTGGTTTTATACTGTTTAATGGCATTTTGCACCGCCTGTTTAAACTCCGACTTTAACTCCAACGTCACAATCGGCAAGCCATTTACAAACAGCACCAAATCAATTCGCCAGGCCTGGGATTTTTTACCCGTTTCCGCTTCGTGTGCCGCCGTTGCCCACGGGCTATACACCAACTCTGGCACTACACGGCAACGGTTTTGTTGATAACGGTGCAAGGTATCGGGGTTTAGATCATGTTCAGGTTTAAACTGACACAGACTAAAGCGAGTGCCTCTATCGCGTAACTCATGGCGCAACACCCCTAAAGTGCCAAAGGTACGCAGCTCTTTATTGACCGCATTCGGGTCGGCTTTGTTTAACTGAGACGCTACGCGCTCTAAAAAACTTTGCTCTGGATTATGCGGATAAAGCTGACAGAATTTTTGCCACTGTTCATCTTGAGTGTCTTTCACAAAACCCAATAGATCTTCTGAATACAACGCCAATTCACGATTGTAGTTTTCGGGCTTGCCCAATAACCAACCATTCGCCAATAGCTGTTGAATCATCTCGTTTTGAAAAGTGAACTCTGTGGCTTTATCTGCCATAACGGTTATCCTGTTTTATCTGGTTTTTGTGCTAAACGTGGGAATTAGAGATAGTTCACCACGAAGGCACGAAGTCACTAAGAAAGACCTTTGTAAAATATGACCAGATACCGTGTTTGATTCTTTAAGTCAAACACACATAGTCGTCGTGT
>VCMI01000083.1 GCA_006222135.1 Thiomicrorhabdus sp.
ATGGCCAGATTGAGAAGATGTTCATTGAGCCAGACGTTGCCGGTGACCCGTTTGAAGTGTCTGATGCTGAGACTATGTTGAACTACATTAATCCAGAAGCAAAAGCACCTCGTGTTGCGACTATTTTCACTAAGCCAGGTTGCCCTTTCTGTACTAAAGCGAAAGCATTATTGACAGAAAATGGTATTCGTTATGAAGAAGTTAGTATCTCTAATATGGGTGTGACGTCACGTACTTTACGTGCGGTTGCCCAAGCTTCAACGGTTCCTCAGGTCTTTATTGAAGGTAAGTTGATTGGTGGTTCTGAAGAGCTAGAGCTATTTATAGCTAAATAAACTCTGTGTAAACCTTAGTTTAAAAGTGACCAGGCCTGGTCACTTTTAAACTAGAATAATCTTCAATGGTTATTCCAAAAAGAGCTGGTTTGAGAAAATCTCAATCGGCTCTTTTTTGTTTTAAACGACTCAAAAAAGAGTAAAGGAAACAATATGAAATACGATTACGATGTCATTGCGATTGGTGCCGGAAGTGGCGGTTTATCTGTGGTGGAACGTGCTGCAGAATATGGCAAGAAATGTGCCGTGGTGGAAGCTAAAAAGTTAGGCGGCACCTGTGTCAATATCGGTTGTGTACCGAAGAAAGTCATGTGGTTTGGCGCACATATCGCCGAAGCGATTCGCGATGCTTCAAGCTTTGGTTTTGATGTCGAGCAAAAAGGCTTCGACTGGAGCAAGCTGGTTAAGAGTCGTGAGCAATATATCAGTAATATCACAACTTGGTATGAAGGCTATATGGGTGACAAAGGCGTTGATATTTTACAAGGCTGGGGTAGTTTCGTTGATCAGCACACGGTTTCAGTCGATGGCAAGACCTATACGGCAGAAACCATTGTGATTGCACCAGGCGGAACACCGCTGATTCCACAGGAAACCGAAAACGCCGACTTAGGCCTCTCTTCAGATGGTTTCTTTGGACTGACTGAGCAGCCTAAGAAAGTCGCGGTGATTGGCAGTGGCTATATTGCGGTCGAATTGGCAGGTGTTTTTCAAGCGCTAGGTACCGATACGACACTCTTCAGTCGTAAAGATTTGGTGTTGCGTGGTTTCGATGACATGATTCGTGAAAACCTAACGAATGCGATGTTAGAAAGTGGTTGTAAAAAAGAGTACCACTTTGCCGTTAAGAAACTTGAGCGTCAAGCAGACGGTACTTTGACCATTTACAGCACCGATGGTCAAAGTGTGACAGGATTTGATGAAGTCATTTGGGCGGTGGGTCGTCAAACCTTAATTGAGCCACTTGCGTTAGAGAACGTAGGTCTTGAAGCGAATGGTCATGGTTATATTGATGTAGACGACTGTCATAAAACCAGTGTCGATAATATTTACGCGATTGGTGATGTGACGGGTCAACCTCAACTGACACCCGTAGCGATTCGTGCAGGGCGTTTCCTAGCTGAGCGTTTATATAATAATAAGCCTGATCTTAAGTTAGATTTAAGCTCTGTTCCTACTGTGATTTTCTCTCACCCTCCCGTTGGCACCATCGGTTTAGCCGAGCATGATGCGCGTAAACAGTATGGAACGGATAATGTAAAAGTCTACACCTCCGTGTTTACACCAATGCGTTATGCTTTTACGGAACACCAAATCAAAACCGCGTTAAAACTGGTCGTGACTGGTGAAGACGAGAAGGTTGTCGGTATTCATATGGTCGGTGACGGTGCTGATGAGATGTTGCAAGGTTTTGCCGTTGCGGTACAGATGGGGGCGACTAAAGCCGATTTAGATGCCACTATTGCCATTCACCCTTCGAGTTCAGAAGAGTTGGTAACCATGCGTTAAGTCTCTAAGGTGTGATGGTTTAAAACCAATCATCGTAAAGTCAAAAAGGCCGTTCAATTGAACGGCCTTTTTGTTTTGTAGTTAAAGTAGATGAGTGGTTAAACGGATAATGCTGAGTAAGCTCTTAAGCCAACCGTTTGCTCAATTATTAACCTTAATTATCGACTCAGAGCCATGCTCTTAAAAAAAGTTGTGAATTCAATATCACTTTTATTAATGTAGCCGCCGATATAATACTCAGAATCAATTTCGTGACAACTTTGTACCTGCACCATGAGTGTTACGGGTTCCATGGCGAAAGCTTCTAAGCGCTCGAAACTAATTCTTATCTCTTCGTTGGCAGCGACTTTTACGGCGGATAAGAAACCGATGCCATTGGCAGAAAGGTTGATGACCGTTGTGTAAATTTCTTTACCGTGCTGCATAAGCAGTGAAGGAAAATTCATTGGTAGTCGAGGTTCTTGTCGACGATTTAATAAATCATTTTCTGTGTGGTCTTTCATTTAAGTGAAACTCTTCGCTAAGTATTGTAGTTTACGAATATATACTGGCTGAGTCATTATGTCAAAGGTTCGCGTTTGTATCGTAAGTTAAGAAGGGAAATGCTTGTGGTTGGCTGTTCTTGAGTTGCAGTCGTCGTGTAAGCGCAAGCATTGTGATGGTGTCACTCGTGAGGTTCTTCAGCGGCTTCGATGATCTCGAAGAATTTTTTATAGTCTAAAGACTTAGAGGCGATGCTTCCGCCAATGTAATATTCAAAATCGACCTCCTGACAAGTGTGAACATGAACTTTAAGATTCACGGGCACCATGGTGTTAGCATCAAGGCGTTCAAAGGTAATAACAACCTCTTCATCCGAAGGCACTTCGACCGCTGACAAAAATCCGATACCTTTTGAAGAAAGATTCACCACTGTCGTATAGACAGTTCTGCCATGTTGAATGAGTAGCGAAGGAATATGCGAAGGCAGTCTATTTTCTCTACGGCGGTTCGTAAAGGCGCTGTTATCAACAGGGGGAGTTGTTTGATCCATTTTTTATGTTACCTAATTCTCTATATGATGGGCTTAAATCTAGAAATTGGGGCTCAAGGGGGCGTAAATAAATCGTCTGTTATACCAATTTCGGTAGCAACTCCAAGCCAGTTTAAAAAACGTATTGGTTATGTGTTTATTAATCTACGGTTCATATTAACCTTGCAGAAAGTAGAGTTCAACATTATTTAAGCTACAGTAAGTTCATCGAATATTTGTAAGTAGTCTTTAGTCGGAAAGTCGAGCCGAACACCAATGTGGTTTTTCCCAGTTAAATTAAGACAATGCCTCACCTCTGCTTTGAATTGAAAGGCCTTTATTGCTTTTCCAGAGTAGCTGATAGGGATGTCAAAATGAACCTCAACACGATCATTTTCTTTAGCTGAAAAGTTCGATATAAAACCGATACCATGCTTTGAAAAATCGGTCATAGTCGCATAAAGATTTTGGTTATTAATGATAAATACCACAGGACGGCTTGAAGGGATGCGGAGGTTCTTACGCTTTTCAGCACCAGTCATTTGAGTCATTACTATCCTTTAAAGAAAATCACGTATATCCCCCTGTGTCAGGATAGTTGTCGCCTCTAGTTTTTATTAAAATAGAGGTCAATACTATGAGAAAAAGATACACGACATCCTTTAAAATACAATCCGTTGAGAAAGCACTGAGTCGAGATAGTCACACCTCATTTGCAGAAGTGGCACAATCGCTTGGTATTAGTCTACCCTCCTTAAAAACGTGGATTGTAAAAGCAAATAATCAGGAATTTGAAATGGCTTCGCAAGCAGATATTGATCAGGTCAATAACGAGAAACGTCCGCAAGATTGGACGCTTGATGAGCGATTAAGCATGGTTATTCAGTGCGCTTCTTTAGAGGATGAGGCGCTCAATACCCTTTGTCGTGTTCAAGGGCTCTATCCGCATCATGTTGCGCAATGGAAGGATAGCTTTATCAATGGAACCAGCCTTGATACAACCCCAGCGTTACCACAGGTCAAAACATTAAGACGGGAAAATAAAGACC
>VCMI01000008.1 GCA_006222135.1 Thiomicrorhabdus sp.
CTACAATAAGTTGACCAGGCCTGGTCAACTTCAAACTTAATTAAGTTGAGCAGGTTAGATTTCACTGATTAAGAAGGTCACTCGGCGATTTTCACGTTTGCCTTCTATCGTTGCATTGCTGGCAATCGGACGCTCTTCACCGTAGCCATAGGTTTGTATACGATTACGAGTGATGCCATTGTCCATTAGGTGGAAAGCAACGTTTTTAGCGCGGTTTTCAGATAGTTGTTGGTTGTAGGTTTGGGTACCATCAGAATCTGTATGACCTTCAATATGCACGCGAGTGTTTGGGTGCTTTCTAAGCGTATTTAAGACAGGCTCTAAACGCGTTAATTCATAAGGTTCTAACTCTGCTGAACCTGAACGAAAGTTGACATTTTTAACGCTGACTTGAACATACTCTTGTCCTCCGATAGTGACGGCTTCTACGTCCGTGTTAGGGTCTTTAGCTGTTTCGGTATTCACTTCATCAAACACTTTGCGTGCTGTGTAACCTGATAATGCACCCACGACGACTTTACCAGCATTATTATCAATACCTAAGGCATTAGCGGCAATCATCCCACCAATAGCACCCATCACGGTAACGGCGTTTTTATCATTCTCTCTTGTTTCGGGGCTTGTTGTGCAACCGGCGGCAAGCGATAGTGTGGTTAAAATCGCCACTGATCCTAATAATTTTTTGTTGATGAGTTTCATGTTTATCTCCAAGTTTTCAAGGCTGACAATCGTTACAAGCGGTAATAAGCATGCAATTTCATGGATTCAAATAATTCGTTTAGCGTTTGATAAATGGCCAATATTGATTAGCCGTTTATTATTAGATGACTGAATAATAGTGACTGTTAGACTCTAATACAAGCTGTAAAAGGGAATCTTCATATTATTTAAAGGGTTTATTGATAAGGATTAAGTAACGCTGTCCATTGTGATACCTGAAGCCTAAGTCATAAAATTTTGACGTCATTTGACTTTATTGAGGATTGACTCTCTAGTTTGTACTGAAAGACAGTTCTAATAAAGAGCTGTTGAATTCAATGTCGTGTTGCTGCTATGGCCATTGGATTGGACAAAATTACAATAAAACGACCGTTGCTAAGCCTAAGAAAACAAAAAAACCGAGTGAGTCAGTCACCGTTGTTAGCATCAGTCCGGAAGCCAGTGCGGGGTCAATTTTCATGCGCTGAAGTAATAAGGGAATCATGGCGCCTGCGAAAGCCGCGGCAAACAGGTTAATCATCATCGCTGTTGCAAAAATGGCGCTAAGTGCCCAGTCTTGGAACCAAAGTTGAACACCTATGGCGGTCAGTACGGCCCAGATTAAACCGTTTAATAAGCCAACGGTGGTTTCTTTGATAAGCAGAGAGCGACTGTTTCGTTTGGCTAGTTTACCCGTGGCTAAGGCACGAATGACAATCGTGGAGGTTTGTGTGCCAGCAATCCCACCCATGCTGGCGATAATAGGCATTAGGATGGCAAGTGCGACCAATTTTTCGATGGAGGCATCAAACAAACCGATAACAAGGGATGCAAAGACAGCGGTGAGTAAATTGATTCCGAGCCAAAACGTTCGGCGTTGGGCGGAGCGACTTGCTGGTGCAAATATATCATCATCTTCATCCAAACCAGCACTCGCCATTTGAGCATGCTCACCTTCTTCACGAATGAGATCGACCACGTCATCAATGGTGATACGGCCTAATATTTTATCATTCTCATCGACAACGGCTGCCGAGATCAAATCGTTTTTTTCAAATGAGTGGGCCACATATTTAGCCGGTAAGTGTGCACGCATGACGGGGGTTTTGGTGTCGAGTATGTCTTGTACGAGCATATCTTCATCATGCACCAATAAACTGGTCAGCTTAAGTGTGCCGACATAATGGTCATTACGGTCTCTAACAAAAAGTTCAGCCGTGGATGAAGGGAGTTTGCCCAGTTTTCTGAGATAACGTAGTACTACGTTAAGTGTAATGTCGGCTCGAACAGAGACAAAATCAGTACTCATCAAGCCCCCCGCCGTATCTTCAGGGTAGGCTAAAGCCATCTCAACCGCGGTTCTATCTTTCTGGCCTAGTGAGTCAAGTAGAGCCTTTTGAGCCGGAGCTTCCAGAGATTGCATAATATCGGCAATATCATCGGTTTCAAGGTCTTCAGCAATAGAGGCGATTTCATGAGATTGCAGTGTTTGAAGTAAGTGTCCCCGTACTTCATCGTTAGTATGAGTAAGTATTTCACCTTGTTGTTCAGAATTAAGGCTTTGCCAAATAATTCCACGTTCTTTTGGAGGCGTGGATTCTAACAGTTCGGCAATTTCTTCGGCAACAAGTAAGGAAAGTAGTGCTAAAATTTGCTTGGAATGTCGCCCTTCAACCGCTTCAAGTAGCTGGCCTGTAAGCGTACCTTTATCAGTATCAGTCTCGGTTTTTGCCATAGTTATGCCTTTGCTCAGCGAATAATTACTTAGAGACCTTTAAATGAATCATAAACGGACTAGGTACCGCTTGTGGGTCTGAAAATGGTTTGATATTAAGTTGTGATGGGAATATTAGTATTGTATCAGGAGAAAAGGATTAGAAAACAAATGAGTAGGGGATTTTGCTTTTAATGAGATGATATTTTTGAATTATGTCAGTAGATCTCTTATTCAAATCCAGAAACTAAAACGCCTTATTCATTTTAAACTAGGTCTACTACTGTAGTTTAAGGCGAATAAGGCGAATAATACTTAACTAGGTGCTAAGTTATTTGGAGCACTGGTGGTTATGCTTCTTCTTCAAGATCCATGTGTTTAACGCCACCAGATTTTTTATGGTGATCGTTCATTTTTTCTTTATGTTTAATGATCTGACGATCTAACTTATCTATCAGTCCGTCTATAGAGGCATACATGTCTGCAGTTTCATTCAGAGCGAATAAATCTGAACCTGATACGTGTACAGTCGCTTCGGCTTTTTGAACTTGTTTTTCAACCGTTAAAATGACGTGAACATTGGTGACATGATCAAAGTGTCTTTCTAATTTTGTCATTTTTTCTAAAACGTAAGTACGAAGAGGTTCTGTTATATCAATGTGGTGACCAGTAATGTTAATTTGCATTGTATCGATCCTTTATTGGTTTTGTTGTGTGATGTGAATGGTGTTTTTTGAGGAACCTTAAGGCTTATTCGCTCAATAATTCACCTATTAAAAACCGCTTGAATTTCAGTATACCACCCTAATAAAAAAATGGCAGTCTTGATTTTCAGTGAAAAAATGCTAGTGAATAGCGAGTCTTTAGTGGTCGAAATGGATGAAAATAATTTATGGAATTAAGCTGTTGAAATTAAAACAATGAATGGACTTTCCACAATGTAAAAAACAGAGTCAATAACTTTTCTTGAGGGTTTATAGGGCTTAAATTACTTAAAATCCTGTCCCAGATAAACGCGTTTTACCTCAGGATTCGCCAAAATCTCACTAGGCGTGCCAGCCGCTAGTATTGTTCCGGCATGTAATATGTAGGCATGGTCACAAACGCCTAAAATTTCGCGGACATTGTGGTCGGTGATTAAGACTCCAATTCCTTTGTCTTTGAGATGGAGGATGATGCTCTGGATATCTTTAACTGAAATGGGGTCAACACCTGCAAAAGGTTCATCTAGCAAAATAAAGCGCGGTTCCATAGCGAGTGCACGGGCAATCTCAACACGACGTCGTTCGCCGCCAGAGAGTGCTTGGCCTGGTTGTTCTAAAATGTGGCCAATTTGAAGGTCATCGATCAAGTTCTCAAAATAACATTACGTTGATCTTTTGAGAGTTCTGGACGCATCTCTAGGATGGCCATAATGTTTTCCGTCACATTAAGTTTGCGGAATACAGAGGCTTCTTGTGGTAAATAACCGATCCCTAGTTTGGCGCGTTTATGGATGGGTAGCTGGCTAATCTCTTGATCGTCTAAAAAAAGTTGACCTTTATCGTTATCGACCAGGCCTGTCATCATATAAAAAGTCGTGGTTTTCCCGGCCCCATTAGGTCCTAATAAACCAACGACTTGACCACTGTAAACATCAATATCGACTGACGTAACGACTTGTCTTTTCTTGTAGCTTTTTGCTAAACCGCGCGCATAAAAATGTGACATCAATGCTCCTTATTGTTCATGCGGAGGAGGAGTAGGTGTGTTTTTTAAGACTGGATTGGGCTTTGTTTTAGACGCAGGATTAAAGGTGACAGAAACGCGTCCTTTTTCTTGTTCCGTACCCTGCGCTTTTAGTGTCTTATTAATCATGTCGTAAAATAACTTGGGACCTTTAATAATGTGTTGTCCAGGTTGTTCTACTTGCGCATTACCCACCAATAAAACCGTTTTGTTTAGCGCATCATAGTCAATCATGTTCGCTTTACCTTTTAACCAAGATTGGTCTTCTTGGCTGAAGCGTTTGAAACTGGCAGGTTGCCCAGTCGATTTCACAGTTTGTAACTGGTTGTTTGGGTGTTTCACGAGGATTTTATCACCCTTTAAGGTTAGGCTGCCTTGGGTCACGATGACATTGCCTTTGTAAATACTAATGCCTTTCTTTTCTTGTGCATCTAGGCTGTTGGCGGAGATATGAACGGGTTGTTGTTCATCTGGCGTTGCTGCTTGCGCCAGAGCCACATTGCTGGCTAATAAAAAAGATGATAAGCAGGCTAATAGGGTGATGTTAAATCGGATTTTGAGTTGAAGCATATTCACGTGACCTTAGCTCTATTGAGATTTCGTCTCTTGAAGTGGTTGGTTAATGTAATAAATTCCCTGAACATCATTGAGAAGCTGGTATTGCCCTGTCTCAAGGTTTGCTTTTAACCCTGTTGCTGTCGTAGAACTGTTAGGTTGCGTTAGCAGGACCTTAGCATCCGTTTGAAGCTCTCCATTACTGGCATTATAAGTGATGTGTTCGGTACTCAGTATGCTATTTTGGGTTTTGTTACCTTGCTGTCCCTCAGGTAGCGCACTCTCAGTACTGATCTGTTTAATAATCACATTGCCGGACAAGGTAATTAACTCATCTTTAAGGCTTTGGCCTTGTTGGCTTGTGATGATGACGACATTGTTGGGCTGAGAATGAGTGATTATGGGTTGGGTAAAGTCACTTTGTTTTAAGCTTTCATGATAGCGAAAGCTTTTAGTCTGCACGGTGGTTTGCTGATTCGGTTCGTTCCGATTGATCTTCCAAGTGGTACTGTCTATTGATTGCCAACTGTAACTATCAGCATTGACTTGGGAGCTTTGAGTGCTTTGTTTTTGAGCGTAGTGTTTCGTGGTAATCCATAATGCGAGGACGGCCAGTGTTAAACTGAAAAGGATGATTCGTACACTGGATAACCGCATAGTGATTCCTGGAATGTGTCCTGATGTGTTCGAGAGCCGTGCGCTTAAACTATTGGTGGCTAGGTTAGGTCTCTTAAAAAGAAGTCCATGTGTTGTTGCCAGAGATTTTGTGAACGTAGAATGATTTCACAGACTTCTCGGACGCAGCCTTCGCCACCTTTATAGTGCGAGATGTAATCCACACGAGATTTTACTTCTTCATCGCCATTTGCTGGAGTGACCGCCAGTCCAATGCGCATTAAAATTGGTAGGTCGAGTATGTCATCACCAATATAAGCGATTTCATCTAATGATAACCCTAAATCGGCTACGAGCTTTAAAAAGGTCGGTAATTTATCGGGCACGCCTTGATAGACATGTTTCACCTTAAGGTCTTTCATGCGATTAGTGACCAGTTGAGATTTACGGCCGGTAATGATTCCAATCTCAATGCCACTCTTTTGCAGTAATACCATGCCGTGGCCATCACGTGTATTAAAGGTCTTACTCTCAAGACCGTCATCACTGTAAATCAACATATTATTGGTCATGACACCATCAACATCCAAAATCAGCAGTTTAATTTTTTGAGCTCTATTCGCGATCTTTTCAGGGATGTTCATGTTTGTTCCTTCTAAGCAGTGATTTAATTTATCAACTACTTTAGTTGCGCAGGTATAAGACGACTAAATATGCCACAAAACCAAAGGTAAGTAAAAGCCCTTTTGGTTTATCAATCACCGCTCGGCCTTTTCTAGGGAGTGCAAACAGTAGCATTAATAAAGTAAAGCCAAGCATTATTGGCATGTCAATTATGAGCATGTCTTTGTCTAAAGCAGAGGGTGCGAGTAGAGCTGGAACAGCTAATACGGCCAAGAGGTTAAAAATATTCGAGCCGATAATGTTACCAATCATGAGGTCGGCCTCATTTTTACGCGCCGCCGAAATGGCGGCGGCTAACTCAGGTAAACTCGTACCAATAGCAATAATTGTGAGTCCGATGACGGCTTCAGAAATTTCAAAGGCCGTGGCGATTTCAACGGCACCCCAAACCATCATTTTGGCACTGGCCATCAAAATCAGTAATCCACCCACCATAAAGACGATACTTTTTTTCATACTCAGTTCAGGTAAAGTTTCGACGGCTTGAATGGTTTCATTCGCAAGCGGATCGGATGGATTAATTTCTTTATTGGCTTTAATCATCCAAATCATCGCGAAGATTAATGCAATGACCAATATGATGCCATCCAAGACGCCTAAGTTTCCGTCTAAGACCAATGCGTAAGCTCCAAAGGAGATAGCCAAAAGTATAGGCAGTTCACGCTTTAGGATGGATGACTTTATGATGATTGGACTAATAAGCGCCGCAACCCCTAAGACCATTGCGATATTTGCAATGTTTGAACCCACTGCATTACCGACGGCTAGGCCAGGGCTGTTGTCCAAGGAGGCTAAGGTAGCCACGATGATTTCTGGCATGGAGGTTCCAAAACCAAGGACAACGACACCTATTATTAGCGGAGAGATGGCCAGGTGGATTGATATGCTGGCGGCGCCATCGATAAAGATATCGGAGCTCCAGACGAGAAGAACTAAACCAATCAATAAAATAATGCTAGGGAGGAGTAATGTTGTTGTCATAATCGCCGTATATTATTGTGTGTAAAAATTGGCGGTAATTATAACGGAAACTAATAGGTAAAATAAATAATATTAATGAGGGTCTCAATTTTTTGAAGTGGTTATGCAAGTGGGTCTGCTTTGGATTGAGTAGGCGTTCTTGTCGTTTAAATTCAATTAAATAAGCTTTTTAGCTTTTAATTGGGCAGACTAAAGATAAAATACCTTATTGTTAAAATATTAGATAGGTTTAGACTCTTTGGAAAATTTACAAATAGGTCTCTATGGTTGGCACCGAACCGATTTGGTCGGTCAATTTTACCCTGAGGATTTACCCTCTGATTGGCAGTTGGATTATTACAGCAACGCCTTTAGAGTTGTGCTTGTGCCTCAACTTGAATGGATTACTTGGGATGAGGATGATTTAGAGACAATAATAGAGGCTGTCGAAGCCCCATTCTATTTTTATTTTGCGGTTGAGGATGGTTTAACGGCTGAGGATTTGTCGCAATTAACTCGGGTCGTTGGTGCACTTAAAGCCCAGGCTTGCGGTGTTGTCGTGTGGTCTGAAAAACCTTTTAAGAAACCTGAAATAGTCGGCTTGCCGGTGACGTTGATTTCGACACAATATAAGCTGCCAGGCTGGTCTTGGCAAAATCAAAGTTTATGGATGTCTGGAGAGCCTCTGGCTTATCTGCCAGGCTTGACAGCAAACGCGAAAGAGCAGGTGGTTCTGTTGAAAGCGTTTATGCAAAGCTTAACGGAGAGTAAACTTGTTAAAAAAGGGTTGGCTGCGCCCTTTATTGTGGGCGGTGACGCCATTGATATGGAGCAGGTAACGAACCTAAAAGTAATCGGTGAGTTTTTAGGTTACTAGAGGGGCTACTTCGTTCAAGCGATTCTATATAATGTGTTGGATAATTAATTTTTATAGCCGAATACAGATTGATATCGTGTTTAAAAGAAGTGGAGATTAAATTGGATGACAACCGGGTAACTGAAATGCAAACAAGCGAAACCTTAATTGAAATAAAGAACCTGTGCTTTTCACGAGGCAATCGCAAAATATTTGACGATATTAGCTTCTCTATCCCTAAAGGCAAGATAACGGCGATTATGGGGCCAAGTGGCAGTGGTAAGACGACGTTGTTAAAGTTGATTGCTGGGCAATTAATCCCTGACTCAGGCGAGGTTTGGGTAGAAGGTCTGAATGTTCATGCCTTGTCGCGTAAAAAACTCTATGAGTTAAGACGCAAAATGGGCATGCTATTTCAGAGTGGTGCTTTATTGACTGATTTAAATGTCTTCGACAATGTTGCCTTTCCCTTAAGAGAACATACCAAGCTACCAGAAGAGTTGATTTATGCTCTAGTCTTGATGAAATTACAAGCGGTTGGTTTAAGAGGCGCCAGAGGCTTAATGCCTGCTGAATTGTCGGGTGGAATGTCTCGACGCGTAGCGCTGGCGAGAGGGATTGCTTTAGATCCAGAAATGATTTTTTATGATGAGCCTTTCGTTGGCCAGGATCCTATCACTAAAGGGGTGCTTGTTGAGCTCATTCATAAACTGAATAGCAGCCTAGGGCTCACCAGTGTCATTGTCTCGCATGATGTGGACGAAGTTCTATCGATTGCAGATCATGTCTGTGTTGTTTCGGAAGGTAAAATAATTGCTCAAGGAACCAAAAAAGACTTGTTAAAGGAGTCGACTGGTTATGTAAATCAGTTTATCAACGGGTTACCAGATGGTCCTGTACCGTTCCATTTTCCGAACCGACCTTATCTCGATGATATAGCGTTATATGGCCAACCAGTGGGAGATGAATAATGTCACGATTTATTGATTTTGTACAATCCATTGGTGTGGATGCTATAGCAGGTTTGGCCACTTTTGGTCGAGGATCGTTGTTTATCGTTTCTGTTTTGTCCGCCACGCCGAGCGCGATATTACGTTTGGATCTGTTGCTTAAACAAGTCTATGTGGCCGGAGTGCTCTCATTGCCGATTATTTTAACGGCGGGATTGTTTGTCGGTATGGTGCTCACCTTGCAAGGTTACAATGTCTTGGTTGACTATAACTCTGAAGAAGCGGTGGGTACAATGACAGCTCTATCTCTATTGAGAGAGTTAGGCCCAGTCGTTGCGGCACTTTTGTTTGCCGGTCGAGCAGGTTCAGCACTCACCGCTGAGATTGGTTTAATGCGTTCAACTGAGCAAACATCAGCTTTGGAGATGATGGCCATTGATCCGATAAAATTTATTTATGCGCCACGCTTTTTAGCTGCGATTATCTCTTTACCCCTATTAACTTTGTTGTTTACAGGTTTAGGGGTTTTTGGGGGGTATATCGTTGGTGTTGGCTGGTTAGGGGTAGATGAAGGCGCTTTTTGGTCTCAGATGCACAGCCATGTCGATTGGCATGACGATGTTATGAATGGCATTATTAAGTCGTTTGCGTTCGCAATTTTAGTCGCCATTGTTGCCCTTTTTCAAGGCTTTAATGCGGTGCCGACTTCTGAAGGGGTGAGTAGCGCGACCACGAAAACAGTGGTGCACTCTTCTTTAGGTGTACTTGCTTTGGACTTTATCCTAACGTCTTTGATGTTTACCTGATTAAGTAGCCATTAAATTACTTTTACAAAATACGAATAAATGTTCTATAACGGAACGGTTAACTGAAATAAGGTTTTAGAAAAATGAAAAAACAAACCAAGATTGAACTATGGGTCGGAGCCTTTGTTTTGATGAGTGTTGTTGCTTTGGCAGGGATTGCGTTGCAGGTGAGTAACTTTACGGGCTGGAAGGATCAGCCTACTTATAAAGTGACGGCTTTGTTTGATAATATTGGCGGCTTGAAAGTACGTGCACCCGTGAAACTGAGTGGCGTGGTCATTGGTCGAATTACGGCGATCGGAGTCGATCCTGTTTCATTTAAAGCCACGGTTCAGATGGAGATTGATAAAAACTTTAATCTGTTACCATTCGATTCATCCGCCTCTATTTTAACCTCTGGCTTATTGGGTGATCAGTATGTTGGTTTAGATCCTGGCGGAGCAGAAGAACTGCTGGTAGAAGGCTCACAAGTTGAGTTGACACAATCAGCATTGGTGCTGGAGGATTTGATCGGTCAGTTTTTAGTTAAATTCAGTGGGACGGATTAGGGATGAAATCTATGATAAAAAACCTTTAAAACTTTTTTTCTTAACGCTACTCTCTTTTCTGTGGACCTCTCAGAGTTATGCTGTTTCAGTCCCTCAGACGGATCCAGCAGAAATGGTCAGTGCATTGTCTACAGAACTTATTAAAGCGATGAATGAACAAAGGGTTGAGTTAGAGTCGAGCCCTGAAAAAGTGAAATCCTTTGCCTCTATTTATGTATTGCCTTATGTAGACACCTACAAAATGGCGCGATACGTTATGGGTAAGCATTGGCGCACGGCCACTGAATTACAACAAAACGATTTTATGGCTGCTTTTTCGAATACTTTGATTCGTTCTTACTCTCAGAGCTTACTGAAATTAAATATTGAATCCGTCAGTGTGAAAAATGCACAAGAAGAGCGGCCTGGGCGCGTGACAGTACCTTCTGTGGTGATTCAATCGGATGGCAATCAAACGGACGTCATTTATCGTGCTTATCTAAATAAAGAGAGTAAGAAATGGATGCTTTATGATGTCGCTATTGAAGGGATTAGTATGCTGCTAAATTACCGTAAAGCCTATGACTCTGATTTTTCTAAAATTGGCATTGATGCCGTGATTGTTGATATGAAGGTTAAGAATAGTGCATTTAATGGTTAAGTCTAACAATATTAAAGCTTTAATACATAAGGGTTGGTGATGGCAGAATTAACGTGGTCTGAAACCCGTGGCTTAATGACTTTGCCAGTAGAGGTGACTTTACAAACTTTACCGCAATTGCTGAAAAGTAAGGCGGTTCTAAAACATCAAGTTTTAGAGGTCGATTTTTCTGACGTGAAACTAGTGGATAGCGCAGCGTTAGCCTTGTTGCTGGTCTGGTCAGGTAATACAGCAACAGCCCTTAAGGTGATAAACATGCCCGCTGAACTGCATACCTTAACGGTTTTATATGATTTAGAGACTGTTTTGGGGCTTTAAAAGTGACTGTCAGGCAGTCTAAGGCTATTCAAAAAAATATTCAAAAAGGTTAGATATGTTACAAACCCCGGCTGTTGAATTTCAACAGGTCAAAAAACAATATGGCGAATTAGAAGCGTTAAAAGGAATCTCTTTTTCGGTAGAAGAGGGTAGCTTCTTTGGTTTGCTTGGGCCTAATGGTGCCGGTAAATCAACCCTTATCAGTGCTATGTCAGGTCTGCTGGTTCCAAGTTCAGGTAATATTAAAATTAAAGGTTTTGATGTGATTGACGACTATCGTCAAACTCGTCGTCTATTAGGTTTGGTGCCCCAGGAGCTGATTGCTGATCCGTTTTTTCTATTCGAGAACTTTTACAGTTACAGTCTGGATACTTTGGATTAAGAGGTGCTAAACAGTCCGCTTGGATTGGTGAGTTATTGGAACGCTTAGCCTTGTCTGATAAGTCCGATGCTGATACTAGTCAGCTCTCCGGAGGAATGAAGCGTCGCGTATTAATCGCGATGGCATTAGTTCATAAACCACAAGTTTTGGTTTTGGATGAACCAACCGCGGGGGTGGATGTGGAATTGCGCAGAACGCTTTGGGAATTTACCAAAGAGTTACATCAGCAAGGCCATACGATTATTTTGACGACCCACTATTTAGAAGAAGCTGAAGCGCTTTGCGAAAAAGTAGCGATTATGCAAGACGGTGAAGTCAAGGCTTTGGATTCGACGCATGCATTATTGTCTAAACATAGTTATCGCTATTTACGCGTGACGCTTTCGCAGCCGGCACAGCAGTTAATCCCTCCTTTAGAACAACGTTTAGTTGAGAGTGAGCACAATCGCTTGGTGTTTAAGTTAGAGAAAACCGCGTCCATGACCGAATTACTGGCTTGGTTGCATGAAAACCAACTACAAGTGACCGACGTGAGTAGTCGAGATGCTTCTTTAGAAGAAGTGTTTTTAGACTTAACCTCAGGGGAGAGGGTCTAATGATAAATTATGCTGGATGTTGGGCGCTCTTTATTAAAGAGATAAGACGTTTCTATTCGGTCGTTGTACAGACCGTGTTTGCACCGGTGGTGGCGACACTACTTTATCTACTGGTTTTTGGACAAGTTCTGAATACGCAGGTAGAAGTTTATTCAGGTGCAAATTATAGTCAGTTTTTAATACCAGGCCTGGTGATGATGGCGATTTTGCAAAATGCCTTTGCGAATACCTCTTCAAGTTTGATTCAATCGAAGATGCACGGCAATTTAACCTTTGTCTTACTGAGTCCAATCTCACCACTTGAACTGTATATCGCTTTTGTTGGAGCGTCGATAGTGCGTGGTATTGCTGTAGGTTTTGCAATATTAGTGGTTGGGATTATTTGGTTTGATTTGAGTTGGCAGTCGCCATTGTGGACTATGTTGTTTGCTGTCTTAAGTGCAGCGATGATGGGTGGTTTGGGCATGCTGGCGGGGATTATTTCCGATAAGTATGACCATTTAGCCGCGTTTCAGAACTTTGTGATTATGCCGCTGACTTTTTTAAGTGGCGTCTTTTATTCGATTCACGCTCTACCAGGCGTCTGGCAGGAAATCTCACAATTCAATCCGTTCTTCTATATGGTTGATGGATTTCGTTATGGATTCTTTGGGCAATCTGACGTATCGGTTTATTTGAGTTTGTCAGTCACGCTATTCTTCTTGATGATTGTGTCTGCGATAAATCTGATTTTATTGCATAAAGGCGTTAAAATACGCGAATAATTTTTTACAAGGAGTAGGCTCATATGTCTCCAGATACCATTAAAGAAATGATAGAAACTGCAATCCCTGATAGTCGGGTTGAAACCAGTGGTGAAGATTGCAATTCTAGCATTGTCGTCATTAGTTCAAGTTTTGCAGGTTTGTCACCGATAAAGTGTCATCGCATCGTTAATGATGTTTTCAAAGCACAGTTTGCCAGTGGCGAATTGCATGCACTGTCAATTAAGACCAAAGTCGCTTAATAAAAATCAAGGTGTTGTTTAATCCCTCGGTTTTTTAAATAAGACAAAAATAGATAAAGCAAAATTTATGGATAAATTAGTAGTAAATTGCCAGGGAGAACTTTCCGGCAGTATTGAGATTTCAGGGGCTAAAAATGCGGCTCTACCCATTCTGATGGGGTGTCTACTCGCCGAAACGCCGACGAGGTTATCTAATGTTCCGCATTTAATGGATGTGACGACCTCTATCCAGTTGCTGGCATCTATGGGTGTTGAGGTTTTGTTTGATGAGAATCTGAATATTGAGTTGGATGCCAGCCATTTGACCTCTAAGGAAGCGCCTTATGAATTGGTTAATACCATGCGTGCTTCAATCTTGGTGTTAGGACCCTTGTTAGGCCGTTTTGGTGAAGCTAAGGTTTCTCTACCTGGCGGCTGTGCGATTGGTTCACGTCCTGTTGATATTCATATTCATGGTATGCAGAAGATGGGTGCGGATATACAGGTAGAGCAAGGCTATATAATTGCTAAATCGAATGGTCGCCTGAAGGGCGCGGATATTTCGATGACTCCTGTGACAGTGACCGGAACTGAAAATTTATTGATGGCTGCTGTGTTAGCTGAAGGTACCACTTATTTAAGAAATGCAGCACGCGAACCTGAAGTCACGGATTTGGCTGAATTCTTAAATAAGATGGGTGCTAAAATCAGTGGATTAGGCACGAGTACTTTGGTCATTGAAGGGGTAGAGCGCTTAACTGGCGTAGAGTACTCAGTCATTCCCGATCGTATTGAAGCAGGCACTTATTTGGCTGCCGCTGCAGTCACTAAAAGTAAATTAACCGTGACTAAGGTTAATCCAGAACACCTTACAGTGGTGTTGGATAAATTTACCGAAGCCGGTGCGGATATTAGTTGTACGGCGGATACTATTACTTTAGATATGCGTAACCGTTCTCTAAAGCCTGTGAATATCGTCACGGACCCATATCCACTTTTTCCAACGGATATGCAGGCACAATTTTTAGTGATGAATGCCTTGGCAGATGGCGATTCAACGATTCAAGAAACAATTTTTGAAAACCGCTTTATGCATGTTTCAGAATTGGCCAGAATGGGCGCGGATATCTCTATAGAGGGTAATACGGCAACCATTCACGGTGTTAAAAAACTACATGGCGCGCCAGTAATGGCAACCGACCTACGTGCTTCAGCCAGTTTAATCCTAGCAGGCCTGGTCGCGGAAGGTGAGACAGTCGTTAATCGGGTTTATCATATCGACCGTGGTTATGAACTGATTGAAGAGAAATTTCATAAAATAGGCGCGCATATATATCGTTTATCTGATTAACGATTGTGCCTATTTGTCGAGCGTGATTCACATCACACTTAATTTTTGAACGTATTAACTATTTGATGAACTTATGAATGAACAGCTAACTATCGCGCTCTCTAAAGGGCGCATTTACAAAGATACTCTACCGTTACTTGAGGCGGCAGGCATTGAACCCTTAGAAGATCCGAGCAAATGCCGTAAGCTTATTTTGCCTACGAATAATCCAAATGTACGTTTATTGATTGTTCGTGCAACCGATGCACCGACTTATGTCGCGCATGGCGCGGCTGATATTGGTGTGGCCGGTAAGGATGTTTTGATGGAAGCGCCAACTGACAACCTATATGAGTTGTTAGATTTGCAAATTGCCAAATGCCAGTTAATGGTGGCTGGCCCTGAATTCGAAAAAGAACATGGTCATCGTCTTAAAATCGCGACTAAGTATCTGAAGTCTGCCCAAGCGTATTACGCACAAAAAGGTGAACAGGTCGATTTAATCAAGCTTTATGGTTCTATGGAAATTGCACCGCTGATTGATTTAGCCGATAGAATCGTCGATKTAGTCGATACTGGGAATACTTTGCGTGCCAACGGCTTAGTGCCGATGGAGCATATTGCAGACATCAGTTCTCGTCTGATTGTTAATCAGCATGCGTATAAAACGAAGTTTCACCAAATTGATGAAATTGTTCAAAAGTTTAAAATCAGTAATAGAGAGTCAAAATGCTTAATATTCGTCGTTTATCTGCTAGTGCAGAAGGGTTTAGAGAAGAGTTAGATGCTCTTCTTGCGTGGGAAACAGTTTCTAATGAGTCAATTAATGACGCCGTTAAAGAAGTTGTTAACAGTGTTCGTTTAAACGGCGATGAGGCTTTACTTAAATATACCGCTAAGTTTAGTCGTCGTGTCGTTGAACTCTGGCGCCGARCTAGAAAATTTCAAAAGAGCGTTTATTCGCGGCTTTAGAAAGAATTCCTGCAGACCAGCGCCTAGCGCTAGAAACGTCCGCAAAACGTGTTCATGACTATCACCTAAGACAAGTTCAATCTTCGTGGAGTTATGAAGAAGCTGATGGGACTATGTTGGGTCAGCAAATCACACCTTTAGACAGTGTTGGTCTTTATGTCCCTGGTGGCAAAGCGGCTTACCCATCCTCTGTTATTATGAATGCGATTCCGGCTAAAGTGGCCGGTGTTGAAAGACTGATTATGGTTGTGCCAACGCCAGACGGTGAAGTCAGTGACATGGTACTCGCGGCGGCTGCAATTTGTGATGTGGATGCGGTCTTTACCTTAGGTGGCGCGCAAGCGATTACGGCATTGGCTTATGGAACTGAAACAGTGCCTGCGGTTGATAAAATTGTAGGGCCTGGAAATATTTTCGTTGCTACTGCGAAGCGTATGGTATTTGGTACTGTCGGTATTGATATGATTGCGGGTCCTTCTGAAATTCTAGTTTACTGTGACGGTAAAACGAATCCTGATTGGATTGCAGTGGATCTGTTCTCTCAAGCAGAGCACGATGAAGACGCGCAATCTATTTTAGTGACGCCTGATGCAGAGTTTGCTGATAAGGTGCTAGAAAGCATGAATCGTTTATTGTCGACTATGCCGCGCAAGGATATTATCCGTAAAGCCTTAGAGGATCGTGGTGCGATTATCGTCGTGAATGATGAAGAGCAAGCACTTGAAATGATTAATCTGATTGCACCTGAGCATTTAGAGTTATCAATTGAAGACCCTAAGGCTTTATTGCCAAAAATTCGCCATGCCGGCGCAATTTTTATGGGGCGTTATACAGCAGAGGCGATCGGTGATTACTGTGCCGGGCCTAATCACGTTTTACCGACTTCAAGAACGGCACGTTTCTCATCCCCTTTAGGGGTGTATGATTTCCAGAAGCGTTCAAGCTTGATTATGTGTTCAGCAGAGGGTGCAAATACTCTTGGACATATTGCTGGCGTTTTAGCGGACGGTGAGGGGCTTCAGGCGCACGCTGCTTCAGCTCGTTACCGTATCAAAGATTAATCTAATTTAATCTTTACGTGAGTAAAGAAACCACTCGGTCTGACCAGGCCTGGTGGTTTTTTTTGCCTATTTAAGTGGTTTTTGACAGCAGTGGAGAGAGTAGGATGTTACGTTCAGAGTTAGTGTCATATTTAGCGAATTTTTTAGAAGTTGATCACTACAAAGATTATGCCCCGAATGGTTTGCAGGTTGAAGGTAAGGCTCAAATCAAGCGGGTTGTCACTGGTGTGACGGCTTGTCAGGCTCTGCTGGATAAGGCGGTAGAGTTACAAGCCGATGCTATTCTGGTGCACCATGGTTATTTCTGGAAGAGTGAGCCGCAAGAAATTGTTGATTTTAAGCAGAAACGCATTAAAACCTTACTACTCAATGATATTAATCTGCTGGGTTATCACCTACCATTGGATGGTCATCTCGAGTTAGGTAATAATGCCATGCTGGGTAAGTTATGGGAGTTAGAGGATATCACTCCTGTACCAGGCCTGGTCAGATTAGGCAGGCTTACTCAACCAGTCCCAATCAGCGCTTTTGTAGCAAAAGTCTCTACGAGCCTAAATAGGCAAGCATTGCATTTACCCGGTGGCCCTGAGAGAGTGCAAACCATCGCTTGGTGTAGCGGTGGGGCACAAGGTTATATAAATCAAGCGATTGCATGGGGTGCTGATGTCTATATTAGTGGAGAGGTTTCGGAGCAAACGACTCATTTAGCACGAGAGTCCGGAATTCATTATGTGGCAGCGGGTCATCATGCTACTGAGCGTTTAGGCATAAAGGCACTAGGCGAACATCTGGCCGAAAAGTTTGATTTAGAGTGTCATTTTGTGGATGTGTATAACCCTGTATAAATTCGATATTACCATTTTCATGATTAATAAAMCTGATGATATTTAATAAATTAATTTTATTAAATGAGCATATAAAGCATATTTTGATTCAAATTCGCGATGACCTTATGTAAAATACAGGGAATTTGCTTGCGTAAACTAGGAATACAAGTATGTCGACAGAAGAACAAAATGATATGAGCGTGAATTTACAACGCCGTAAAATCCTAACGGGTGCAACAGGTGTTGTCGGAGCGGCAGGAGCGACCTTTCTAGCGGTTCCTTTTGTCAGTTCATGGCAACCGAGTGAAAAGGCTAAGGCCGCCGGAGCCCCGGTGAATGCCGATATTAGTCAACTTCAGCCTGGACAGATGTTAACCATTGCATGGCGAGGTAAACCCGTCTGGGTCGTTCGGAGAACACCAGGCATGCTGAATGGCTTAGCTGCTTTAGACGGACAGTTACGCGATCCCGCTTCTGAAGAATCAGATCAACCTGTGTATTGCCAAAATCCTACTCGAGCAATCAAATCTGAATATTTAGTTTTAGTTGGCATTTGTACTCATTTAGGCTGTGCGCCACTATTCAGACCTGCGATTGGTTCACCAGACGTTGGGGCTGATTGGCAGGGTGGATTCTTTTGCCCATGTCACGGTTCACGTTTTGATTTGGCCGGACGCGTCTTTCAATCCGTCCCAGCACCGACTAACCTTGAAATTCCACCTCACCATTTCTTAACGGATTATCTAATACGTATTGGTGAAGGCCCTGCAGACAAAGGAGTTGCGTAATGTCAGAAGAAAATAAGCAGCAATCGAGTCTATTAGCTTGGTTTGATAAACGTTATCCGTTAATCAGTACCTGGAATAAACATGTCGGTGAATACTACGCGCCTAAGAACTTTAACTTTTGGTACTTCTTTGGCGCCTTAGCGTTATTGGTTTTCGTCAATCAAATCGTTACGGGTGTCTGGTTAACGATGAGCTATAAGCCGAATGCGGCTGAAGCCTTTAACTCAATTGAATACATTATGCGTGATGTGAACTGGGGTTGGCTTATTCGCTATATGCACTCTACCGGTGCTTCAGCCTTCTTTCTAGTGGTTTACCTGCATATGATGAGGGGATTGCTTTACGGTTCATATAAAGAGCCTAGAGAGTTGGTTTGGATACTCGGCATGATGCTTTTCTTAATCTTAATGGCGGAAGCCTTTATGGGTTATCTACTGCCATGGGGCCAAATGTCCTATTGGGGTGCTCAGGTTATTATTTCCTTGTTTGGCGCCATTCCAGTGATTGGACCTGATTTAGCTTTATGGGTTCGTGGTGATTTTGTTATCTCGGATGTGACTTTGAACCGTTTCTTTGCGCTGCACGTTATCGCCTTACCTTTGGTGTTGGTGATTTTGATCTTTATGCACATAGTGGCACTTCACCAAGTGGGTTCAAACAATCCTGATGGTGTTGAGATTAAAAAGTATAAAAATGATAAAGGGTTACCGATTGATGGAATCCCTTTCCATCCTTACTATTCAGCCAAAGACAGCATGGGTGCGGTGTTCTTTATGACGCTGTTTGCTCTTGTGATATTTTATGCACCAGAGGGTGGCGGTTACTTTATAGAAGCTCCTAACTTTGAGCCTGCTAATCCACTGAAAACGCCTGACCATATTGCACCTGTTTGGTATTTCACACCTTTTTATGCCATATTGCGTGCCATTCCAGATAAGTTCTTAGGCGTGGTTGCGATGGGCGGTGCGATTGCTGTGTTATTTGCAATGCCATGGTTAGATCGATGCAAAGTTAAATCGATTCGTTACCGTGGGCTTTCATTCAAAATCTTATTAACGATTTTGGTGGTGAGTTTTGTGGTTTTAGGTTGGTTAGGCACACAACCTGCCACACCTGAATTGACTAAGTTAGCGCAAATCTTTACCAGTCGTCGTGT
>VCMI01000084.1 GCA_006222135.1 Thiomicrorhabdus sp.
TAGCTTAGAGACCTCTTTCTGAAGTGCTTTTAAAAACAGGCCCATCAATTTATTAACTTCGTCCTGAGGACGTCGCCAATTCTCAGTACTAAAAGCGAATAAAGTTAAAGCCTTAACGCCTTCATTTGCACAATGTGTAACGAGGCGTTTAACTGAATTCAAGCCTTTTTGATGTCCTACAAAGCGAGGTAAGAAGCGTTTTTTAGCCCAGCGTCCATTGCCATCCATAATAATGGCAACATGTTGAGGCATATTTTTTTGAAGAATTTCTTGTGTCAAAACAAACCTTTAATGAGTCTGTGTAAAGCTCTGTTGAAATACATTGATACCGACAGAGCAAAACCTATTCAAATTTAGATCCAGATTAAGGAGAATCTAGAACGAAAAACGGTTCAAGAAGATCTAGACCCACTGGGCTAAATCCGCTTGAACCGTTTTATTTAAGAGCCTACTAGCAACGTTAAAAACTGAGGCCTTATAAGATAAAACCCGTCAATTATGCCGTAATTGCGTACAAATAGCGACCTAAAGTTGAGTACACGGTCACGCAGAACAAAAGACAATTAGAATTCTAGTAAGCTCGCTTCTTTATCGGCTAAAGCGTGATCTATTTTTTTAATAATAGTGTCCGTAAATTTTTGGATTTTCTCTTCTGAATTACGCGCTTCATCTTCTGTAATTTCTTTATCTTTTAGTAAAGCCTTAATATCACCATTTGCATCTCGACGAATATTACGAATAGCAACTCGACTATTTTCAGCTTCGCTACGCGCAACCTTAATAAAATCTTTACGACGCTCTTCTGTCAATGCTGGCATCGGAATACGGATAAGATTACCCGAAGTCGCTGGATTAATGCCTAAATCAGAAATCATAATCGCTTTTTCTACCTTAGCGATCATTGGCTGTTCCCAAGGCTGCACCGTTAAGGTACGTGAATCTTCCAGGTTAATATTTGCCACCTGACTGATCGGCACCAATGAACCATAATAATCAACCATAATAGAATCTAAGATACTTGGGTGAGCACGACCGGTACGAATTTTAGCGAAGTTAGCCTCTAAATTTTCAAAGCTCTTCTGCATTCTTACTTGTGCATCTGCATTAATTTCATTTAACATTTCTACTCTCCTGAGCACACCAAGGTGCCTTCATCTTCACCTTGAACAATTCTAATTACCGCATTATCTTTAAACATATCAAATACACGAATCGGCATTGAATGGTCGCGACACAATACGAAAGCAGTCATATCCATGACCTGTAAGTTTTTTGAATGACTTCATCATACGTCAATGTTTGGAAGCGTGTTGCACTTGGATCCTTAACAGGATCTGCACTATAGATACCATCTACCTTTGTCGCTTTAAGCACGATTTCCGCATCGATTTCAATGCCGCGTAAAGCCGCTGCGGTGTCTGTCGTAAAGAAAGGGCTTCCGGTGCCCGCAGCAAAGACCAATACTTCACCGTCCGCTAACTGCTTCTTAACACTATTGGCATTAAAACCACTTGAAACGCCTTCAATTGACATGGCCGATAATACTTGTGATTTCATTCCCATGCTTTCAATCACGTCACGTAAGGCCAAGGCATTAATAACCGTTGCCATCATTCCCATATGGTCACCCGTGGTTCGTTGGATACCCGAACCTTGAATCTGTGCACCACGGAAAATGTTTCCACCACCGACAACAATACCGACTTCAACACCTAAATCACGCAACTCTTTTACTTGAGAAACTACAGCCTTCAAAGTCGCTGCATCCAAACCAAAATCGCCTGGCCCCATCAGGGCTTCTCCACTAAACTTCAAAAGAATACGTTTATATTTAAGTGCCATCGCTACTCATCCTTATAATTTATTACATCATATCTTTTAAAAGATTTTTTAAAAGCGCTTTGCAATAGAAGTAACTCCATAACAAAAAACTTTCCTAAACCCAAAATTGACTTAAAAAAAAGCCACAGCGAACCTAACTTAAAAGCTAGGCCTCGCTATGGCTTAATCAGTCAATTGGAAATTAACCCGTTACTGCTTTAGCCGCTAGTGCGACTTCGTCAGCAAAGTTAGTTTCTTCAATCTCAATTCCTGCACCTACTTCTAAACGGATAAAAGAAGTCACAGTTGCACTGTTTTCTTTTAAAAGTTTTTCAACAGTGAGATCAGGATTCTTAACAAATGATTGACCTAATAACGTAATATCAGAAAGATACTTACGCATACGACCTTCAATCATTTTTCAATAATCTCCATCGGCTTACCAGACTCTTTAGCTTGCTCAATTTGGAAAGCACGCTCTTTTGCTAGTAACTCTTGATCAACTTCATCAGCCGAAATTGCCGCTGGATTGCTTGCTGCTATATGCATAGCAAGGTCACGAGCCAAAGTCTCATCTCCGCCATCAATCGCAACGACAACACCGATTTTTGCACCATGCTGATACTGACCAATCAAACTATTTGATTCCATCTTCTGAACCAAACGAAGAGACATGTTCTCACCGATACGTGCAATCATTTCACGACGAGTGATATCAACCGTTTTACCTGAAGCCATTTCAAGACTCATGATAGCTTCAACATCCGTTGTAGCATTTGCTAAAGCAAGTGCTGCGATTTCATTTGCGAATGCTTTGAATTCATCACCCATAGCAACAAAATCAGTTTCACAGTTCACTTCGGCAATCATCGCTGTTTTCTGATCATCAGAAACGGCGATTGCAATAGTACCTTCAGCGGCAACACGACTGGCTTTTTTATCTGCGCCGGCCATACCCTTCTTACGAAGAAATTCAACTGCCGATTCAATATCACCGTCAACTTCTGACAATGCTTTTTTGCAGTCCATCATCCCTGCGCCAGTAAGTTCGCGCAGCTCTTTAACCATAGATGCTGTAATAGCCATTTTTTATTCCTTATTCTCAATCTTTTGTAAAACATGCCTGGTTTACACCAGGCCTGGTCAATTACTTAGCCGCTTTTGCTTCAGCTTCTACGAAATCATCACCAGCAACCGCAGTTGTGATAGTCGCTTTACCTTCGATTGCCGCGTCTGCAGCAGCAGTTAGATATAATGAGATTGCACGAATCGCATCATCGTTACCAGGGATAACATAATCAACACCACGAGGGTCGTTGTTAGTATCGACGATACCGATAACTGGAATACCTAGAGTTTTTGCTTCTTTAATAGCAATGTTTTCATTACCAGTGTCAACAATAAAAATCGCGTCAGGCATAGCACGCATATCTTTAATACCACCTAAAGATAACTCTAGCTTAGTTTTTTCACGCGTTAGCGTTAACGCTTCTCTTTTCCCGATTTTATCGAAAGTACCGTCATTTTCTTGTATTTCAAGTTCTTTCAAACGCTTAATAGACTGTTTGATTGTTTTGAAGTTAGTCAACATACCACCTAACCAACGGTAATCAACATAAGGCATTCCACAACGCTTAGCTTCTTGTTGAACTAGCTCACGTGCAGCCTTTTTTGTACCAACAAATAAAACACTACCTTTGTTTGCAGCAATTTTACCAACCATGTTTAACGCATCGTTAAGCATTGGTAATGTTTTTTCTAGGTTGATGATATGGATCTTATTACGTGCTCCAAAGATGTATTCATTCATCTTTGGGTTCCAGTAACGAGTTTGGTGACCGAAATGTACACCGGCTTCTAGCATTTGACGCATGGTAACTTTTGCCATGATTGTTCTCCAATTTTGGGGTTAAGCCTCCGTTTACCCCATAAAACGAACCAAAAACCGGTTTTAACAACCGATTTTCAGCACCCCGTCTTATGTGTCGGTAAACGTGCGGATTTTTTGTTAAAATTCCTCTCAACAGAAAGGCGCGGCATTTATACCATAACCACGGCTCATTGACAATTATAATTGGGTAAAAGCCTCAATTTACAACAAAAGATAATAAAACTATGTCCATAAAGATCAAAACTTCAGAAGAAATCCAAAAAATGCGTGTAGCAGGTAAATTGGCCGCCGATGTACTTGAATTGATTACACCTCATGTCGTTGTCGGTGCAAGTACCGGTGAACTTAACCAGATTATGCATGACTATATGATTAATGAACAAGGCACTATCCCGGCCACCCTTAACTATCACGGTTTTCCTGCCTCAAGTTGTATTTCGATCAACCAAGTCGTCTGTCACGGCATCCCAGATCATGATAAGAAACTTAAATCAGGCGATATTGTAAATATTGATGTTACCGTTATAAAAAATGGCTATCACGGTGATACTAGCCGTATGTTTGAGATTGGTGAAGTTAAACCTTTTGCCAGTCGCTTATGCCAAGTTGCACATGAATGCTTATGGCTAGGAATTGAACAAGTAAAGCCTGATGCCACTCTCTATGACGTCGCTAAAGCCATCCAAATTCATGCTGAAGCGAACAACTATTCGGTCGTTAAAGAGTATTGTGGTCATGGTGTTGGTGCAGAGTTTCATGAAGAACCTCAAGTTCTGCATTACGCCTCTCCAGAACTTAAAGAAATCGTTCTTAAACCCGGTATGGTTTTCACCATCGAACCTATGATTAACTTAGGCAAAGCGGCTGTTAAAGTACTAGGTGACAACTGGACCGTCGTCACGAAAGACCGTAAGCTTTCTGCACAATGGGAACACACCTTGGCGGTCACTGAAACGGGTTATGAAATTTTCACTTTAAGAACGGATGAACAACCTGTTCTACCGAATTCATAATACCAATAGATTCACTACCTATGGATTGAAACATCAGCTATGGTTAGATGAGATCTTTGACACAATTATTTCAAAAACTAAAACATAATGAGTTTGTATAATGAGCACAATACAAAAAGTTGATTCAACTTATCCTCCCCAATTCTCTGTCGCGTTACTAGATGACAGCACACCTCATCTAGAGATGTTAGGGCTTGGTCGAGGAGCGCTCAAACAGTTTTTAGACTATCAGTTTAAAACGTATGACGATGGCGGAGCTGTCTCAGAACTCATTACCGAACGATCTTCATTTATTGATCAATTTATCAAAAAAATCTGGGCCGCCTATATCCCTGAGAATGTGGCCACTTTAATCGCGGTTGGCGGCTACGGCCGAGGCGAATTACACCCCTACTCTGATATTGACCTATTAATTCTTTGTGGATCATTAGATGAGCATAAAGAAGATTTTTCTAAGTTCATCACCTTATTATGGGACTTAGGCTTTGATGTTGGTTCCTCTGTACGCACCATAGAGGATTGCATCACGGCAGGACTTGAGGATATCACTACTGCAACCAACCTTTTAGAGTCTCGTTGGATTACCGGTGATTACCACGCATTTGAACAGTTGCAAAGCATCTGGAATCGCCCCTATTTCTGGGAGAGTAAGGCTTTTTCCTTGGGAAAATGGATGAACAAAAAACCGTCATAAACGCTTCAATGATACGGTCTATCAACTTGAACCCAATATAAAGGAGAGTCCAGGGGGTTTAAGGGATATACAAACGATCTACTGGGTCGCAAAACGCCACTTTAAGGCAAGTTCTATCAATGAATTAGTACAAAGAAATTTTATTAGCACCGAAGAATATTTGGAATTAGAGGCGGCCTACAAATTCCTTAACCGCACCCGCTTTGCCTTACAGCATCTCAAAAAACGCCGTGAAGACCGCTTACAATTTGATAATCAACAGTCGATTGCTGAATCTTTTGGTTATACCGATACCGATGAAAAAATGGCCGTTGAGCAATTTATGAGCAGTTATTACCGTAATTTGCAAACCGTGGTAAAACTCAATGAGATTCTGTTACAACATTTTCAGGAAGTGTTATTTAATGACGAGGCGCCGGAAGTTATTTCAATCAACAGTCGCTTTCAATTGATCAATCAATATCTCGATATCAAACACCCTAGAATCTTTCAAAAAAATCCGACCACACTGATTGAAGCATTTCTCGTCTTAGAGAGCCTCCCTAATGTCAAAGGCCTACGCTCTAATGCCATTCGTGCGATCCGTGAACACCTGTATTTGATAGATAATGACTTTCGTAATGATCCGATTAACAAAGCACTGTTCATGGAGATTTTTCGTCAGCCTAACGGGGTTAATGCCGCCGTTAAACGTATGCATAGTTATGGGTTTCTAGGGGCCTATCTACCGGTCTTTCAGAAAATAACAGGCTTGATGCAGTTTGATATTTTTCATGCTTACACGGTCGATGAGCACACCATGCTCACCATTCGTAACCTGCGTCGATTTTTCATCGATGCTTATACTTATGAGTTTCCAACGGCACATGAAATTGCCAATCAACTCTGTAAACCTGAACTGTTATTCTTGGCAGGACTCTTTCACGATATCGCCAAAGGCCGTGGCGGCTCGCATGAAGTACTGGGCGCTGAAGATGCGCTCAATTTTGCCAAGCAGCACAACCTCTCTAAAAAAGACGGCGAGATGATCGGCTGGCTAGTACGCCGCCACCTGGATTTTTCAGGCATCGCTCAGCGTAAAGACCTAAGCGATCCCGAAGTGATTACTTATTTCGCGAACTTAATGGGAGATCAAGAGCATTTAGATTATTTATATCTGCTCACCGTCGCGGATGTTTGCGCTACCTCAGAAAATGTCTGGAATGATTGGAAAAACTCACTCTTTTTAGAGCTCTACAACCAAACGTCTAATGCCCTCGACTTATCGATTAGCGTACCCAAAAGTAAAAGTAAAAAAGCCCTTAAAACCCAAGAAAAAGCGAAAGAGATGCTTTCAAAAAGAGGGATCAGTTCGACCGATTACAAAGACTTTTGGAACAGCCTGGCTAAAAGTGATTTTTTCAGTCGTCAAAATTCGTTAGAAGTCGCACGAATTACCAAAATCCTCTACGATGTAGATTTAGACGAAACCCACTTATTCCTAAAAAACCAGATGCGACTAGGCGCTTCGGAATTAATCATTTACATGCCTGATAGGGATTATCTTTTTGCGCATATCACCCTAACCTTAGATAAACTTTGTGTCGACGTGGTTGAAGCCCGTGTTTACAGTACGACCTCGCAAATGACTTTGGTAATTTTCTATTTCTTAAGTCGAGAAACTCACTCTTTTGTCGAAGAGAGTCGACATCCTGAAGTACTCCACAAAATTCACGAACAACTGTCCCTGCCTGACATTTATATTGAAGAAACGCACCTACCTATTGAGCCGCGTAGAGTTCGTTGCTTTGAAACGCCTACTGAGATTAACTTCCATAAAATCAGTAACAACATGACTGAACTCAGTATCAACACCAAGGATATTCCAGGTCTCTTGTCCAAAATCGGCTGTAGCTTAAAATCCTGCAACATTCGCTTACACGATGCCAAAATTCATACCGTAGGCGAAAAAGCTGAAGATGTGTTTTTAGTAAGCGATACTCAGAACAGAGCGATTGTCGATAAGAGTAAAAAAGAAGAGTTTATTGAAGTCTTACTGGATTTAATTGAATAAGGATTCAATCCAGTTTGAATACCTTTAGCCAATCATTTAATTGACTAAATATGATTATTGACCAGGCCTGGTGGGTTTAGAGTTCCGCCGGATTTAGTCAGATTTTAACACTTCAACGACCTTAAATCGATTACTGCAATCGGGCTAGCGAGTACTCTTCTCTTTAAGAAAAATGATATTCAAACAGTTCAAACGCATTATTGTCTAAATCTTTAACAAACAAGGCGTTTCGACCTGATTTACTGGTCGTGTATACAACCCCTAAAGCCTCTAACTTCTCAGCATAGCCGGCGATTGAATCGACTCTTAATGCGAAATGGTAATCTCTACCACCATGTAAAGGACGAACCGTATCCGCATTAGGGTTCTCTAACTGCATAATATGCAAACTTTGCCCGGCGTGTAAATCGAGCCAATACCCTGGAAATCCTAAATCGGGTCGTTCTAATAACACAACCTCCAATAACTGCTGATAAAATTCAAGAGACGCCTTAGCATCCTTCACAATAATACTGACATGATCAAAGCCTAAGACCTTCGCCATCAAAACTCCCCTATCTTTAAAAACATTCAAAAATAAATTATACCAACAACACTAATCCTCCAAAAAATAAACCGATTAAAAGAATGCMTTTTTTACAACAGACAGAAACGATCAACAAATAAGATGATTTTTATCAGCGAGGGAGTTCAGGAAGCATTAGCGCTTACAAGCAGGCGGTAAACGAGGAGAAGCATTACTCAGCCAAGAAAACTGAGTAATTAAGAGATTTTTTGAGCTAAGTTAACCGTTTAAGAAGGTCCTCAACTCATAATTAATCGCGATTAATCATTGCTATGAAGTGCACTATTTAAGCCACTCCATAAAGTTCCGTCCGTTACAATTGCTTCGACAGCTCCTGTTTGGCTATGACGTCTAAATAACAACTTAGACTGACCAGATAAGTTACGAGCAGACACAATAGAACCATCTGGCATTTTTACTTTTGTACCCGCTGTTAGGTAAAGACCCGACTCAACAATACAATCATCTCCTAGAGAGATACCCAGTCCTGCATTGGCGCCCAATAGGTTTCTTTTCCCCATTGAGATAACTTGCTTACCACCACCTGAAAGCGTACCCATAATAGATGCTCCGCCACCAATATCTGTGTTTTCACCTACGATAACACTTGCACTGATACGGCCTTCTACCATTGAGTTACCCAAAGTACCGGCATTAAAGTTAACAAAACCTTCA
Source organism: Thiomicrorhabdus sp. (assembly GCA_006222135.1). Lineage (GTDB taxonomy): Bacteria > Pseudomonadota > Gammaproteobacteria > Thiomicrospirales > Thiomicrospiraceae > Thiomicrorhabdus. Next base: position 8,713 of record VCMI01000084.1, read on the forward strand.
TGCATAACCGTTGTACCTGCGGCTAAATGCGCCCCAAGTCTTACACGGTCAGCATTACCAATACGAACGCCTACAGGAATCACGTAATCCGTCATACGAGGGAACTTATCAATAGATGTCACATTGAACTGGTGTACTTCACCCGCAATCGCCTCACGTAATTGTTCAACGTCCGTTGGTAAAACCGGGCCTGCGCTTGTCCAAGCAACGTTGCTTAAAAGACCAAAAGCACCGTCTAAATTAATTTCATTTGGTTTAACGGCACATTCAGACAATAGATGAAGACGAAGATAAGCCTCTTCAGCAGATTTTGGCGCATCATCAACCGAAGCGATTTCTACTGTGACAAAATCACTTTTAATCAAACCCGCTTGCAAAGCCAAACAGTTACGAGCTATCTCTTTGTTAGAACGTGGAAACCATACATCTAGGGTAACGCCCGTTTTAGTATCGCTATAACGGTGTCCGATTCGTTTGATTGTCATAATGCTATTCTCTTAAATAAATGTTAAAAATAAATTAAAAAGAAGTATACCTATTCTTAAATAAAACTGAGGAAAAATCACACTCATAATACAAAAACACCTTGAATCCTCTTAACCCATTAGACGTTTAGACCCAATTATTTACAAGATCAAGTTATTCTCAAGAAATGGCTGTGACCTCTTTTTTTAATGAGTACGTCACATTAAAACGCCCTAGTTATTAGGGCGTTTTTGTATCAAAAATTAAGCGAATGAGTCAATAAAATGCATGACACGACTTAATATTTGTTTATTCTTGTTTATTCTTTTTTACCTTTTTTCTCAGCGCGCTTTTCTTTCAGCGTTTTTTTCAGACTTCTTTTTAACTGCTTTTTTTGCATCTTGACCTTTAGCCATAAATTTCTCCATTATTCTTATTAGTTATATTTAAATATACCAATTAAACTCCATAAGACTTTTAACTCAAGCCTTAATTCTTAGTGTATTCAAAGAAAAAATATACCATTTACTCGTGTTCAATACCATCTATTTACGCGGCATTAATGCCCCTTACTACAATATTAATGGCTCTATGTGATTTGTAGTGGGTAATGCGATAATAGCACCATGAATAGTACTACTTTATTTAGCATGGCTCTTGGCCTGCAATCGCCTTGGCAAGTGAATGACATTTCGTTTTCTGATGATGGAAGCACTCGCAAAGAGCTTCACCTACATATCGGTTTTGACCGAGGCTCACGTTTTCCAGATGAGACCGGTGTCGCCTGTCCAGTGCATAGACACCGTGACACGTGAAGTCGTCAGTRTTTAAACKTCTAGTCGTCGTGT
>VCMI01000085.1 GCA_006222135.1 Thiomicrorhabdus sp.
ACACGACGACTACCGTGAGTATTTTGAAGAAGCTGGTGGTGAAAAATTTGGTTTTATTAAATGTTTAAACGACCGAACTGACCATACAGAAGCCTTAGCCGATGTTTTATTGCAACACACTCAGGGCTGGGTAGAGCGTGATGGCTTTGATGCAGAGTTAGACTTAAAAGAACGTCAGATCAGTAAAGACAATGCCGCAGCAATGGGCTGTCCTTTCAAAGAAAAAATCATCCCATCTTTATACAAAAAAAATCCCATATTAAAAAGGGATTATTTTTGGTTTTGGTAAATTGACTTTATCCGTTACATTAAGCTAGAGCAAACTGCGCCCACCCTCTAATGGTAAAACCGTACCGGTGGTATAAGAACTATTCATTAAGTACTGTACTGCCTGCCAAACCACTATAGGTCCAGGCTCAATACCTAATGCTGATTGCGCTAAACGCTTTTGTTTATAGGAATCACTATCGCCCTCGTTAAATAAAATCAACGCCGGGGCAATGTCATTCACCTTAATAATGGGTGCAAACTTTTTAGCAAAGCCTTTACACATATTCTGCAAAGCCGCCTTACTCGCTAAATAAGCAATATTTTCGCTAGAAGCGCGTTCCACACTATAATCCGAAATAGAAATAATATCCTTAAGTGGGCTAGTCGATTTTTTTAGTAACGGCTGCAATGCATTGTTTAAAAAATAAGGCGTTCTGACATGGAGTTGAAAAAGAGTCTCAAAACAACCAGCCTCGATCTCTTGTGAGTCATTCACATCCATTACATCAGGCAACCACAAAGAAGCATTATGAATCACCCCCCGTAAACTACCGACACGTTTTTGAATCGACTTTACCAGGCCTGGTAAAACTTCTTTATCCATAAAATCAATTTGAATAGCAATCGCGCCCAACGCGACTAGCTCATCCACTTGAGTGCGCGGTGTGCGATAAGTAAATACGACTGGATAATTCGTTTCCGCCAAAAACTGTTTGACTAGAAACGCACCAATACGCTGACCGCCACCGGTGATAAAAATAACATCTTGCAATAACTTCACGGCTAAACACACCTTTTTAAACCACAAATAAGTAACTACACTTATATACCAATCAGTTTTTTGAATTACATTATCCAAAATTAATTGTTAATATAGCGCTAAGCAAATATACGCCCTAAAACAGTGCAATGACACAGCAATGCTTGAATATAGTTTTGTGCGCATTGTAACGGCTTTAACGACACCTAGACACTATTGTAACGTCATAAAATAAAGAGTGCTAAAAAGCCATGCTGGAAAACCTCTATCTACTGAACTACATCATCATAGGCAGCCTGCTTGGCGCAACTCTGAACTATTTTCAGTTTGGCTTTAGTAGCAGCTTTCGCTCTTTAATTGTCGATAACAATACGTTAGGGTTTCGTGCACTTTTATGGATGCTCGGCTTCGCTATACTGCTTTTTTCGCCGTTACTGGCCATCGAATCCTGGCAGGGTCAGACATTCCAGGGGTTTATTCGCCCCCTTAGCTTAGCCATTCCCATTGGAGCTTTTCTATTTGGAATAGGCATGCAAATTGGTTGTGGCTGTACCTCAGGAACACTTAATCGAGTTGGCCAATTACAACCCCTATCCTTTACGACCTTAGCTTTTATGATTGTCGGAGGCACAATTGCCGCAGCCACTTTTAATGATTGGCAAGCACTGCCTACTAGCCAGGCAATTGCCTTTCAAAGTAGCTTTGGTTGGTTACCAGGCTTAGCCATTCAGTTAATAATTCTATTAGGGCTTTATAAGGCTTTAACCCGACACGAGCAAAAACACACAGGACAAGTAGAGCCTCTATTCGGTTCAGAAAGCTGGAAGTTCCACCCCTATTTACTAGCAGGGTTACTGCTTTCTACCCTCAATGCTGCCCTATTTTTTACAACTGGCGCGCCATGGTCAATCAGCTCGGCCTTCCCATTTTGGGGGATCAAACTGATTGATTTGACAGGTTTGCCCATTGACTGGCATTTTTGGGATTATGCGATGGAAAACAGTAGCTCTTTAAATCAAACACTCTTCACAAACCCCGTCAGCTTGACGACCTTGGGCGTGGTATTCGGCGCACTTATCGTCTCAATAGTCCACCCCCGCGCCAAAATCAAAGCCACACCCACCCGCTTATTAATGAGCATCTCTGGCGGACTCATTATGGGCTTCGGTGCCGTTATGGCATCGGGCTGTAATATAGGAGCATTTTTTAGCGGAATCGCATCGGGAAGTTTACATGGTTGGGTATGGTTGGTATTTGCGCTATTTGGCAATATTCTGGGATTGAGAGCTCGAGCTTATTTGATGAAGTGACCCTACGCTCACATAGTTTTGTAAGGCCGCAGGACATGCCCTACGCTCACATAGTTTTGTAAAGCCGCAGGACATGCCAGACCTGGTTAGTTCGTGATTCACTCCAAATTCAATAGCATTCACCTCGAAGGCACTAAGACACGAAGAAAAACCTAGAAAAGAAAACTACCAAGCCTGGTGGATTTTATTTAAATCGAATGAATACAACAAGCAAATACCTAAAACCTTCGTGTCTCTGTGCCTTCGTGGTTCAATCTTTAGCGTGGCGAATCAACTAGGCTAAGTTATTTGTAGCAAACCAGAACACCTACACTAAAATTTACAATCAACTTTGTGGCGCGATTCTTCCTGCCAAGGCGCCTGCGACAACGACAAATGCCGCCGAGATAAACAAGCAGGCTTCCATGCCTGCGACCTGGTATACATAACCTGACAATATCGTACCCGTTAAACGCCCACCAGCATTGGCCATATAGTAAAACCCGATGTCTTTGGAACTGCCATCTGCGTCTGCATAGGAAACGATTAAATAGGAGTGTACCGCTGAGTTAATGGCAAATAAAACACCAAACAGTGCCAACCCAATCATAATGATCCATTGTGGCTCATAGGCCAGTGTTAATCCCATCATTACAGGAATTGTGGCCAAAGCAAACGCCAATAACATCGCGGTTTTTGCACTGGGCAACCTACCCTGTTTTAAGCCGGTGATTTTGGGTGCCATGGCTTGCACAAAACCATAACCAATAATCCATACGGCCAAATACAGCCCTACCTGAGTATGCTCCCAGCCCAAGACACCGATAAGATAGAGTGGCAGAGCGACCACAAACCAAACATCGCGCGCGCCGAAGAGAAAAAACCGTGCGGCTGAAAGTTTATTAATGGCGGGTGTTTTAGAAAAGAGCTCTGAGAACTTGGATTTGTTTTTGGCTTTGCCCATCTCGGCATCCAAAAAAAGTCGAGAAACAGTCAATGCAATCGCGAGCAACCCCGCCATCAAATAGAGTGCATTCTCAAAACCGACGGTCGCCAATAAAAAAGCACCTAAGAAAAATCCAACGCCTTTTAGTGCATTTTTTGAACCCGTTAATAACGAGACCCAGTGATAAAGTTTACCCTCTGGATCTTCGGCCTGCTGCACCAAACTTTTAAGACTGCTTTTAGCACTCATCTTATTCAGGTCTTTAGCGATACCCGATAAAGCCTGAGCAAGCATCACAAACCACACAGTCATCCAATCAGGATTTACCGCCAGCATTAACAAGGCGACTATCTGTAAAAACAGTCCAAAATCCATGGTGACCTTAAGCCCAAAATGAGCTCCAATCCAGCCACCAAACAGATTCGTCACAATCCCGAAAAATTCATAGAACAAAAACAACATGGCTATTTCTAACGGGCTGTAACCCAAACCGTAAAAAAACAGCAACACCAACATACGTAAAGCGCCATCCGTTAAGGTAAAGGCCCAATAGTTGGCGGTAACAATTCCATATTGCTGTACTGCAGTCATTGCTCTATCCATAATTAAACGCTTTTAAAAGACACCACGAAGGCACAGAGACACGAAGAAAAAATAAGAGTATGTAAAACCTGGTCTGTAAACTCGGCAGACTACTGCCGGAATGGTTTAATTGATAAATTTAAGATTAATCTAAGAGACCTTTGCACGAGAGTTAGTCTCTTAAGATCATATAAACTTAACGATTCACTCTTCGTGTCTTAGTGCCTTCGTGGTTAAAATCGCTTTAAAAAGATCCAGGACCATTAAGAAGATTGATTTAACTTACCTACTTTAAGAGCAAGTTCCATCATTCTAGCCACATAACCGATCTCATTATCATACCAAGCAAGCACCTTCAACTGTGTGCCATTGACCACCATTGTAGAAAGCGCATCAATCACACAAGAGTGTAAATCCCCCTCATAATCGACAGACACTAATGGACGCGTTTCATAGCCTAAAATATCTTTTAGATAGGTTTCAGAAGCTTTTTTAAACAGTTTATTGACCTCTTCAACCGTTACTTCACGTTGCATTTCCAGCACTAAATCTGTCAAAGATGCGTTCATTAAAGGCACTCGTACGGCCAAACCGTTTAAACGACCATCCAGTTCTGGAAAAATTGAACCAATGGCTTTGGCTGAACCCGTAGTGGTCGGAATAAGTGATTCAAAACTCGAACGCGCTCGACGTAAATCTTTATGGCCATGATCCACCACTTTTTGGGTGTTAGTGCGATTATGCATCGAAGTAATCATTCCATGCTTAATGCCGATTTTTTCGTGTAAAACCTTAATCACTGGCGCAATACAGTTTGTAGTACAAGAGGCCGCCGTAATAATAGAATCTAAACCGGACTCAAAGATATCGTCATTAATTCCCATGACAATATTTTTAACACCTTCCGTCATAGGTGCCGCCACAATCACTTGCTTAATCTCTTGATCTAAATAGGCTTGAAGCGTTTCGCGGGTACGGAATTTACCGGTCGCCTCAATCACTACATCCACTTCTAATGCCGCCCAATCCACCGCTGAAATATCAGGATATTGTGAATAACTCATGGCGTGGTCGCCAATGACTATTTGATCTGCATCTTCATGCGCTTCATGATGCCAACGACCATGCACAGAATCAAAATTCAAGAGGTGCGCCGAACCATAAGCATCGGTGGCGACTTCATTAATATGTACAAACTCAACACCAGGCCAATCATAAGCGACTCTCAACGCCAAGCGTCCCATACGGCCAAATCCATTAATTGCGACTTTAATCATATTACCCTCCTTACTTTAATCGTTATTTATACTTATTAATTTGTATTGGCGCAGATTGTAGTCCCTACAGATGACACAGAGATGACAAAAAAATGATTGATTACAAAATAAATGATTGAGAATAAAGTTAAGAACTCAATACCCGCTAACAGCAGTTTTTACCAGCTTGTTTGAGTAAATCTTCAGAGAGGATTGAACGGGGTGTCGTATGGTCTTTTAAGGATTGCAAAACAGACTTTGACAGTACATCCAAAGCTGGACTGATTGAATAGTGCATCCAAACCCCCTCTCGACGAGCATTCACTAAATTCGCTTTACGTAAATAAGCAAGGTGCCGAGATACAACGCTTTGAGGAACATCCAAAACGTCCATTAAATCACAGACACAAATCTCATGTTCTGCATGAATCAACAGGTTTAAAATTCGCAACCTAACCGGTTCCGAAAGTGATTTAAAGAATAATGAGGTACTTTCTAACTGATTCATAATGAAACGAAAACTCTATTTATCGTATATTTATTGCTAAAATAGGTAGAACAGCAGGCAATTCCACACAACCTAAGAATTTGCTTAACTGTTCTTCGCTTTTCTATATAATACATGCTTTTGCAAAACTGCACTCATTAGAGTTAAATTCGAGGCCCTTAAAATAAATGAAAAATCGTATGTTTGATGTAGTGATTGTTGGCGGCGGAATTTCAGGCTGTGCTTTAACCTATGTACTGTCTAAATACACCGAGGTTAAGTCGATTGCTGTACTCGAAAAATATGGTTCACTGGCCCCGCTAAACTCAAATGCACGCGCCAATAGTCAAACCCTGCATTGCGGTGACATTGAAACCAACTACAAGCTTGAAAAAGCGAAGTCCGTAAAGCAACAAGCCGAGATGTTAGTGCACTACGCGGAGATGGTTGATAAAAATGATTTTCTATTTAAATTCCCAAAAATGATTCTGGCCGTCGGCGACGATGAGTGTGCACGCCTCAGAAAACGCCATGAAGAATTTGCGGAAGACTTTCCTTATATGGAATTATGGGATGCAGAACGCATTGCCGAAATCGAACCTGCCGTCGCTCTAATCGATGGAAAACCGCGTCCTGAAAAGATTCTTGCCTGCGGTTGCAGTGATGAATACTCTGCGGTTAACTTTGGAAACCTTTCAAAATCATTTATCAACAGTGCGCGTAAAACCAATACTGAATTAAATGTCTCTTTAAGCTCTAAAGTCGAAAAAATCACTCAGTTCGAGGACCACTACGAACTCGTCACCTCTCAGGGTACGTTTATAGCCCGTTTCGTGGTCGTCTCTGCGGGTGCACATAGTCTACTGCTTGCTAACCAACTCGGTCATGGTTTAGATATGTCTATCTTACCGATGGCCGGCAGCTTCTACTATGTGCCCAAAATGCTGAATGGTAAAGTCTACACCATGCAAAATGACAAACTACCGTTTGCCGCATTGCACGGCGATCCTGACTTAATCGAAATGGGTAAAACCCGTTTAGGGCCAACAGCATTGGTACTGCCAAAACTTGAACGTTACACAGGCGGCACCTATTGGGATTTCTGGAAGAGTTTGAAACTAGATGGTAAGGTCATTCGTGTCTTCTGGGAACTCATGAAAGACAGCACTATTCGTAACTATATTTTCAGAAACTTTGCGTTTGAAATCCCGTGGGTTCGTCAGAAACTATTTGCCAAAGATGCACAAAAAATCATTCCTGGACTCAAGCCAGAAGATTTAGAGTACGCCGCAGGTATTGGTGGGCTACGTCCACAGGTCATCAATAAAACCGAAATGATCTTACAGTTGGGCGAAGCTAGCATTGTGCCTGAAGGTGAAAATATCATCTTTAATATGACGCCTTCTCCTGGTGCAACGACCTGCTTGGGTAACGGTTACCGAGACGCTAAAATAATCTGCGAAAGCCTAGGCATTAACATTGACAATGAACTGCTTTCCAAAGAACTACTTGATGGTCAAGTTTGCCGTTAAACGGTTAGCAGCCCCATAGTATAAGTATCCTCATTATGCCTCAACAAACCTCCCTTCCCACGCACCTTATAACAGGTCTACTGGGGAGCGGAAAAACCACTACGCTCAGACAACTGCTCCTGCAAAAGCCCATGAATGAAAGATGGGGAATCATCATCAATGAATTTGGTGAAGTCGATATTGATGCGGCGACTTTACAAAGCCAAGAGTCTAATGACGCCGTGCTTTCTGTCACGGGCGGTTGTGTTTGCTGTAGCGCACAACAGGGTTTAATCCATGCGATTAATCAGCTACTGAGTGAATCCACAGAAAACCCAATCAGCCGCCTGTTTGTTGAGCCAACAGGATTAGGTCATCCCGCGAGAATCATCGACACTCTCACACAATCATCGTTTATAAGACCCCTCTCTCTGCAACCCATCCTTTGTGTGATTACGCCAAAACAGCTCACACCTTTGCGCTGGCAAAAATCGGCCGTGATGCGAGATTTGGTCACGCTTTCAGACATTATATTGCTTAATAAAACCGATTTAAGCAGCTCTGATGAACTGCACACCGCTTTCGAACTCCTGCAGGATGGCTATCCATGCAAGATAGAGATAAAATCGACACAGCAAGGTAGGATTCCATTGATAGACCTCCTTAGCTCCAAGCAGAATAACGGTGATAAAGACCCAAGTCATTTTACTATCTTAAGTTCTTCAAGAGGCTTAGCCCTCCACCAGAAGCAAACGACACAGACCTCACAAGTCGTTGACTCTTCACTGCCTGGCATTACCCAGTGTTTGATACAGGTCGCATCAGACACGTCTCAACTATCATCGATCGGCTGGGTTTTCCACCCACAAATTCAATTTAATAGAGTTAAGCTCAAGAGTTTTTTTTCTTCCATGGCACCTATTTTAATACGCGCTAAAGGGCTCTTAAAAACGGGTAATGAATGGCAATTGGTCAACTGGAGTGATGGAGAGCTTAGTTTTGAAGACATAGCATGGCGACAAGATAGCCGACTAGAACTACTCTTTGATGACACCATTAACCCCCAAATAGAATCCCTTAAGCAGCACAAGGGCATTGAAAATCAACTACTTACCTCTATTAGCAAAATTGAGTAATCTTGCCTTATAAAGTAATAATAGTGAATAATACCCCACCTTTCTAGTCAATTATTTGCTAGAATCTCGGCTTACTTTTTATCTACCGTGTGCAGTCTGAATTAGGCGACCTCGCCCAACTTCATTGAACTCTCACCTATCGAAGGAAATTGCATGATCAAACACATGCCCGATATCGCATGCCAACCACACCAAGCCCTTCAAGGGAAACTCAACTGGGTAGGAATGAGTGGAATTGAACTGCCAATTCTAGTTCAACAAGGTTTAGATCCTAAAAACAGCGTTCGCTTGTCTTCTCAAGCACAAACTTACGTCAGTTTGGACAACCCTTTAAGCAAAGGCATTCACATGTCTCGCTTATATCTCATATTGGATCAAATGGGGACTCAAGAGAACTTAACGCCAAGCCGCGTTAAATCGATCCTTGAGGCTTTCATCGAATCACATCTAGATCTAAGCAATCAAGCATTTGTTGAATTCAAGTTTGATTATTATGAGCGTCGCCAGTCTTTAAAAAGTGACAACAGTGGCTGGAAGCATTACCCGACCACCATTCGCGGCGAAATGCGCCAAGGTAAGTTTGAGTGTGAACTATCAATTGAAATCCCTTACTCGTCAACCTGCCCATGCTCTGCGGCTTTATCACGCCAATTGATTCAAGAATCTTTTGAAAAACAGTTTAATGGACAAGCTGAAAAAGGTTTGGATTATCAAGCCGTGATTGATTGGCTAGGGACTCCAGAAGGTATTAGTGCAACACCGCATAGCCAGCGCTCTTATGCACAGGTTAAGGTAAAGGTTGTTGAATCGGATACGCTTGAAATCTCGACTTTAATTAACCAACTTGAAGATGCGGTACAAACCCCTGTTCAAGCCGTGGTTAAGCGTGAAGATGAACAAGAGTTTGCACGTTTAAATGCATCAAACTTAATGTTCTGCGAAGATGCTAGCCGTCGAGTACAAAGCAAACTCAATGAATGTGCTGAGTACAGTGATTACTGGATACGAGTCAATCACCTAGAAAGCCTGCATCCACATGATGCTGTTGCCATTGTCACCAAAGGCATTGAAAATGGTTATATTGATGAGCCTAACCTAATGGATTCTATGTAATTCATTTAGGTTCATATCCCCACAAAAAAG
>VCMI01000086.1 GCA_006222135.1 Thiomicrorhabdus sp.
ACACGACGACTCTTACTAGTTGAATCTATGGGAATTAACATCACTAAATTTATTTCAAAACGTTAAGTCTTCCTGGACACCTATTGATCATATTCACAAACAGTTACTCTCTGCTTTTCACTTCAAACACGTCGGAAACCCCCACACCTCGTTTATCCGATGCGGCTTGCCACTGTCCATTAATATGAGTGATAATTTGCACATCGCCCATATAGTTGTTCTTTTTCAAATGGTAACCCATCATCTGCAACCCATCCTTGACGTCCTCCGGTAATTCAGGATTGTAAGCGATTTGATTGACCGGTAAAAGCTGATGATGCACACGTGTTGCATCAACAGCCTGTTGAGCACTCATGCCCTCCTCAACCACGTTTACAATCGTTTGAAATACCGAGGTAATGATTGTCGAGCCACCGGGTGTACCGACCACCATTTCGAGCTGCCCATCTTTTAATAGAATGGTGGGAGACATAGAGGACAACATACGTTTCTCAGGGGCGATTTCATTGGCTTTACCACCCACGACACCAAAAACATTGGCGACACCGGGCTTTTTACTGAAATCATCCATTTCATCATTCATTAAAAATCCAGCACCTGGAATCACAACACCGCTACCAAAAGGCATATTAAGCGTATAGGTATTCGATACGGCATTACCTTGCCCATCCATAATAGAAAAATGTGTGGTTTCTGGTGACTCTAACTTGCCGTGTCGCACTTTTTCAGAGTCGGAAATATCATCCAGTAGAATACTTTGACTGCGTTGTTTGAGATAGTCGCTGGAGATTAAGGTCTTAATGGGCACTTTAATAAAATCGGGATCGCCCAAAAAGTGAGCTCGATCCGCATAGACTCGCTTTTCGAGTTCGGCATAAAAATGAGTTTTGACCACCTGCTCTGGTATTCCATCTTTTTTAGCCTGCGCTAAAGCCACTTGTAACTGCGGCGCTAAAAGCTGCTTCAACTTTAATAGCTGTACAATGGCCACCCCACCTGAACTCGGTGGAGGCGCTGAGACAACCTGCCTGCCTAACCATTCCCCTACCACGGGTTCACGCCACTTAGCCTGATAGCGATTAAGGTCATCTAGGGTAATCAAACCATTATGCGCCTGCATTTCATCCACTAATAGCTGGGCGGTTTTTCCTTGGTAAAAATCAGATGCGCCTTGTTTGGCAATACGCTCAAGTGTTAACGCTAACTCAGGTTGTTTAAAGAGTGTGTTCGCTTTAAGACTGCCAAAGTAGTCCATAAAGTTTAGCGGCATAGTGGTTTTATCGACGATCCAGCCTTGAAACCACTTCGCCCTATCCTCTATGGCTTGTGACACCCTAAAACCTTGTTCTGCATATTCAATGGCGGGTTGCAATAACTGCTGCCAAGGTAAGGATCCAAAGCGCTGATGTGCTTGCCAAAACCCCATGACCGTTCCAGGCACGCCTGATGCTTGATAACCGACCAAGGAACGATATGGAATGACTTGCTTGTCTTGATCGAGATAAAGATCTCGAAAGGCGGCTTTTGGAGCCTTTTCTCGATAATCTAAAAACTGCACGGCTAAAGTATCCGTATCATCGGATTGTAAGGTAGGTGTATACAAGGTCATAAAACCACCCCCACCTAAATTACCGGCCTCGGGGTACGTTACCGCCAAAACAAAACCCGCTGCCACGGCCGCATCCACCGCATTACCGCCGGCGAACAGAATTTGTTTGGCCACCTTTGCACTGTATAAATCTGGCATGGCGACGGCCGCCATTTGGGTGCTCTTGGGCTCTGCCACCTTTATGGGCTCTGCAAACAGAGGCCAGGAGCATAGCGAGATAACAAAAAAGGAGAGATAACGGTGTGGTCTAAAACGCATAAAGGCTAAATCCTGATAATCTAATGAGATGACTGAGCGACAATGTTTCATAAATAAAGCACCCGACCTGGTCGTTTTTTGATTCATTTTTAAATTCAAATGAGAATTATAAATTTTGCTAGGGCAGCGTTCTCGAACCTGAAACTTCCAGTTTCGCGGCAACCACTATGGTCAACTTTTTCAATATTAGCCACTTTACCATCATGCACAGCTCAAGACACCTTCGACATTACATAGGTTATTCATTGCAGAGCCATCAGTCCGGCTTTCAGAAGCTACTTTACACAAACTTTACACCAATTAGCATTTGTTAAATTCACAACAACCACACATAATGGACGATTATTAAACCCGTCTTCAATATTCATCCACTATTTTTTCAAGTTTGCCATTTCCCTATTGGTCAGATAAAGATTAGAATAAAAATTATTAAGTACATTTTCTTAAAGGATTATTTCAATGTTTAAACACTTTAACCTGTCGGCTCTATTTCTAACAGCTTTTACCGTTTTATCACCTGCGATTCATGCGGATGACGAATTTACTAAATCAGAAGCGCAAATGACGCAAAATGTTGATGAAGCGGAATATGATGTTACCTTGGCCGCTTTTAAAAACTCTAAAGTCGGTAATTTCTTTGAGCATGCCTACGGTTATGCTGTTTTCCCAACCATTGGTAAAGTTGGTTTTTTCATTGGTGGCGCTTTTGGTCAAGGTCGTGTTTATGAAAAAGGTCGTTACACTGGTCGTACAGAAATGACCCAAGCCTCTATCGGTTTTCAGTTCGGTGGACAAGCTTACAGCCAAATAATTTTCTTACAAGATCAAAGGTCTTATGATGAATTTACCAGCGGTAACTTTGAATTTGGCGCAAACGCTTCTGCTGTCGTCATTACCGCAGGCGTCGCGGCTGAGGCCTCCACTAAAGGCACCTCTGCTACCGCAAATGCCGGCAACAAGTATGTCAAAGCCGAAGGTCAATATTACAAAGGCATGGCGGTCTTTAATATTGCCAAGGGTGGTTTAATGTATGAAGCGGTATTGAGTGGTCAAAGATTCAATTTTTATCCGAACTAATTTTTAAGCTTGTCTTTGGACAAACTCAAAAAGGGTATTCGTTTAAACGAATGCCCTTTTTTATTGCCAAATTTAAGTTTGCCTTTTATAGTAGAGGTCTTAAATTACCCTGAACTGAATAACGGAGTCTTCAATGGATTTAAGCTTTATCGTCGATCTCATCAACAGCCTTTCAAGTATGATGAAAAACTATTTAAATGAAATCGTTCTCTCCATGGTTGCGACCTTACTCGTCATTTATGGTAACGATATTTTATTGTTTGTTAAAAAACAGATCGGTAGCCTAAAGATTTTTTTACGCATCAGCTTATTTGTAGTCTTCTGCGCATTCGGCTTTGGCTTTTTGACTTCCTTTTTAACGCCTCTAATTAGCCAAACTATTGGCCAAGTTGATGCTCTCTGGTTACCAGTTGTCGTCATTGCAAGTTATTACCTTTTAGGTATGGCGGCACAACGTAAGGGTTTGATTTAAGACCTTTTAACGAAAATCCAGACAAAAAAATCCCGAATGACCAGGCCTGGTTATTCGGGATTCTTGCATTCAAACGCTTAATTTAGACGATCAAGAACGACTAGTCACTTCTAACAAGTGATAACCAAACTGAGTTTTCACTGGGCCTTCAACAGACCCAATTTCAGCACTGAAAACCACTTTATCAAATTCTGGAACCATCATACCTGGACCAAATTGACCTAAGTCTCCACCACCACTTTTACCAGATGGGCAGTTAGAGTTCTTTTTTGCAACATCAGCAAAATCAGCTCCATTAGCAATTTGATCTTTTAATTCGTTACATTTTTCTTCTGTATCTACCAAGATATGACGCGCAGTTGCTAAAGCCATGAGACCTTCCTTTATTTATATTTTAATTAATTTTAAATCGTGATTAAAACTGTTTTTTGGGAGAAACGACAACGATTCTTGTCTATGCTCACTCTAACCGTACAAAACACTTTTTAACTCATCGTTAAAATTAAATATAAGGTCTTTCTGATCATATTCAAGGGTTAACTTTCTCTTTTACTATTTTATTTTTGGTTTTTATCTATTTATCGCAAACGGCTCATTTATAATAAGTGCTATGACTGATATGAAACAAAACACACAAATGCACTATGCTTCCATCCCAATGCAATCCGTTGGCCCTTTTAAATTGATCGGGGATGTTGAAGTTGATGACCTTATGGTGCCTATGGCAACCTATGAAACCCCTCTGTGGCCGTCAGTTAATCGAGGTGCACGTGTCGCAGCCCATTCTGGTGGCATTCGAGTCACGGTGGTTGATGAGCGCATGACCCGCTCTATTTTATTAGAAGCCCCAAATGCCGGCGTTGCCACCTTACGTTTAAGAGATATTCAAAGCCGCCATGCCGATCTACAAACGGTGGTTTCTCAAACCAGTCGTTTTGCCAAGCTATTGGACACTCACTTTCAAATAGTGGGTAATCTCATCTATTTACGTCTGGAATTTAATACCGGCGATGCTTCTGGTCACAATATGGTGACTAATGCCGCAGACAAGTTGATTCCATGGATTTTAGAAACCTATAGCGATCTGAAATATGTCTCCATTTCAGCCAACTACTGCACTGACAAAAAAGTATCTGCCGTCAACGGTATTTTAGGACGCGGTAAATATGTGGTCTGCGAAACGACTATTCCTAAAAAGTTCTGTAAACGTTTCCTGAAAACGACCCCAGAAGCCTTGGTCGACCTACATATTAAAAAAGACCTGATCGGCAGCATTATCTCTGGTGGTTTGAGAAGCGCAAATGCCCATGTGGCTAACATGTTATTAGGTTTTTATTTGGCGACAGGTCAAGATGCCGCCAATATCGTAGAAGGTTCGCAAGCCATTAACCATTGCGAAGTCACCCCTGATGGCGACTTGTATTTCTCAACAACCCTCCCAAATTTAATTGTCGGTACGGTCGGCAATGGCAAGGGCTTAGATTTTGTTTTAGACAATCTAGAACAACTGGGGTGCACTCGTAAGGATGTCGAACCAGGAGTGAATGCGCGTCGTTTAGCTTGTATCGCAGGGGCAACGGCTTTCTGCGGGGAACTGTCTTTACTGGCCGCGCAGACAAACCCTGGTGAGCTGATGGAAGCACATATCAAATTAGAGCGTAGTTAAATGCCACATACTAAAACGCCCACTAAAACTGAGTTCGCCACGTTACAAGTGACACAACGTAAACAAGAGCATATCGATGCCGTACTACACGATCCCTTAGTAGAACGTAAGCAAGGTGGTTTTGATCAAATAAGGTTAACGCACCGTGGCCTGCCTGAATGCGACTTTAGCCAAGTCGATACCACCAGCCAGTTTTTGGGTAAAACCATCTCATTCCCTTTTATGATTGGCTCAATGACAGGTGGTTCCACCGCTAACCTGGGAAGCATTAATCGTCATTTGGCAGAAGCCGCTGAGATTTGCCAAGTACCGATGGCCGTCGGATCACAACGCGCTATGATCCTTGAGGATGCCGCCAAGCAAAGTTTTACTTTACGTCAATATGCTCCAAGCGTCCCACTCATAGCCAACTTAGGTGCGGTTCAACTAAACTATGGTTTTGGAGTTGATGAAGCCATGCGTGCCATTGATGTTTTACAGGCGGATGCACTCTATTTACATCTCAATCCTTTACAAGAAGTTATCCAACCCGAAGGCGATACTAATTTTGCAGGACTGGCCGATAAAATTCATCAACTTGCCCAGCAGATTGATGTGCCTATTATCCTCAAAGAAGTTGGCGCGGGATTATCCCCTAAAGATATTGAACTCGGCCTGCAGGCCGGTATCACATACTTTGACCTAGCCGGCAGAGGCGGTACTTCATGGAGTCGTATTGAAGCGCACCGTGCAGACAAACCGCTTGGTTTCACTTTCCAAGACTGGGGCTTAACCACCGTTGAGGCTTTACAACTAAGCCAACCCTATCAATCGAAAGCAACTTTTATTGCCAGTGGCGGCATACGCAACGGCATAGACATAGTAAAATCTGTTATAATGGGCGGTCGCGTATGTGGTGTCGCCGCGCCTTTACTGGCCCCTGCATTGGAATCCACCGAAAAGGTGGTAGAAACAATCGAACAATTTAAACAAGAGTTTGTCACAGCACAATTCTTGTTAGGCATCGACAATGTCGATGACTTGCATTTGAATAGCGCTTTACTGCTGCCTTGAACGCCTGAAAAACATTCTTGACGTTTAAGCCAGTAAAGAAATAAGAATCCTTTAAGAAGAAGAATCCATTCTGACTATGAAAGTAGGTATCGATTTACTCCATTTTGCGACAGCCAACTACTACCTAGGATTGGATACGTTTGCAGCCGAAAAAAATATTGATGTAGATAAGTTCTATGTCGGCATTGGACAAGAGAAAATGTCGATTGCATCACCAGATGAAGATATCGTCAGTTTGGCAGCGAAAGCTGCGGCACCCATTTTACAGAAAATCGATTCTAATGAGATTTCTGCGGTGCTATTTGCTACCGAATCTGGGGTTGACCAATCGAAGTCGGCGGGCGTTTTCCTACATGGCCTTCTGAACCTCTCTAACCGTTGTCGCATCGTAGAGTTTAAGCAGGCTTGTTATGCCGGCGCAGCGGCATTACAGATGGCGACGGCACTCGTCAGAGCGAATCCGAAAGAGAAAATTCTCGTGATTGCAGCAGATGTTGCCAAATATGATTTGGATACTTCGGGTGAGGCAACTCAAGGTTGTGGCGCCGTCGCGATGCTGATAACTGAAGCTCCGCGTATTCTTGAAATTGAGCCTGGTTCAGGCTATTACACTGACGATGTTATGGATTTCTGGCGCCCTAATAGCAGAACAACCGCACTGGTGGATGGTAAATATTCAACCAAAGTCTACCTAAATAGCCTGAAACAGGTCTGGGAACACTTTACAGAATCCACAGGCAAAAGCTTTACCGATATTGACTACTTCTGTTATCACATTCCTTTTACCAAGATGGCCGAAAAAGCGCATCAAACCTTGGTGAGAAAAGCCGGTGTTAAATTGACTCAAGCGCAGTTTCAAGCGCAAACTTTACCAGGTCAACTCTATAACCGTATTATCGGCAACAGCTACAGCGCTTCACTCTTTATCAGCTTTATCTCGTTATTGGACAACCTAACGGAAAACATCGAAAATAAACGTGTGAGTTTCTTTAGTTATGGCTCTGGCTGTGTTGCCGAGTTCTTTACGGGCGTTATGCAACCAGGCTATCAAAGCGTCTTAATGACTGAAAACCATAAAGCGCAAATCGACAAAAGAATCCCTCTGACCTACACACAATATTTAGAGTTCCATCAACAGATGGGGGCTTCAGATGAAAATGTTACTTTAAATATCAATAATCCTGGACCTTACCGTTTAGCTGGCATTAAAGACCACAAACGCTACTATGAAAAAACAGACCAATAATCGTTAAGCGAGACGCTCTATGAAAACGCTCTGCTCTGTACCGGCTAAATTGATACTCTCTGGTGAGCATGCCGTTTTATATCAATGCTCAGCCCTGAGCATGGCGATAGACCTGCCCACCCACTGTGAATGTGAATACACTCCGAACACGCTATCCTCTGTTACAATTAAACTCGTAAATTTCCAGCAAAAACACAGCTTTCCCTATGAAATTTGGCAGAAAATGTGCATTGAAATGGAGTACCGTTATCGCTTATTTCAACACCAATCCGGCGCGATTCAATCCGTCTTGACCAAACCTGTAGACCTTATTCTCAACACCCTATTTCACTTTGAAGAACTCTGCCCACTAAAGCCAGGTGATTGGCAATTCAAAATCCATTCCGACGCCTATATCGGTAGAGGATTGGGCAGTTCAGCGGCCGTCATTCTCAGCCTATTAACCTCTCTGATAAAACATCATAATTTTAATCTTTCAGACGAAAATTTACTCGCACTGGCACAACGTATCGAATGTCGACAGCATGGCAAGTCCAGTGGCATTGATCCAGCCACCCTCATCCATGGTGGACTGTTACAGTACCAATCTAACTTACCGATACAACGCGTAAACTCACAAAATCTGAATGCCTGGTTGATGGATACCGGCAAACCGTTGAGCACCACAGGACAATGTGTGGAGCACGTTAGAAAAGAGTGGGCGGACAGTAAATCCTGCTGGAAAGCCTTTAAAAAAGTGACTCTAAAACTAGTAGAGGCTTGGGCAGAAGAAGATTCACTCAAGTTTAAAAAAGGGATTCGTGAAAATCAACAACTGCTCTTTAAATTAGGCGTGGTGCCCACCAAGGTTCAAGGCTTTATTGACGATTTAGAAAGCCAATATCATGCCGCAGCTAAAATTTGTGGTGCCGGCAGCGTCTCGGGTGACAATGCTGGAATAGTACTTTGTATCTCTGAGAACCCACCTTATGCTTTGTGCGCAACTTACGGTTATGAATGCCTGCCGTTACACCTACAAACCAAAGGCATTGAATGTGATGTCATTGAAAGCGAAAAGAAGACTTAGATGTCTACAACACAACAGATAAAAAGCCCCCTCTTGAAATGGCAGAGTAGCGCTCCTGCCAATAGCATGATATTAGGAGAGCACAGCGTAGTGTATGGCCATCCCGCGATTGCTTGTGCACTCGATCAATACATCTATATTGATTGGCAAAGCCGTCCTGACGATGAAATACATATTCACTCGGCACTGGCTGAACACAGTACGAACATTAAAAGCCTATTAACCAAAGAGCAGGCAATCCACCCTCAATTGAAATTTGTCTGCCATGCGCTTGTAGCCTTTGCAGATCAATTACCGTTTGGGCTCACGATTCGTATTCGCAGTGAATTTTCATCGACTATTGGCTTAGGCAGCTCTGCAGCCGTATTAGCGGCGATGCTTAGCGGTTTAAACCAAATCACAAAACAACAGAAATCAACTCTTGAACTGTTTGCAATCGGTCACTCTATTATCTTAACCATTCAAGGGCGGGGTTCTGGTACTGACCTGGCCGCGAGCCTAAGTGGAGGAGTGATTTATTTTCAGCCGCATTCAGTTCAGATTAAATCGCTGACTCAGCTTAGTCAGGACTTTCCAGTCACCTTGATTTATGCCGGTTATAAAACCCCAACTACAGAAGTTCTAAACGTCGTCGCTGAGCAGTGGCTAACTCGACCAGTCGAGTTAGCTGCTCTCTATCAACAGATGGGGCAAACCACTCAGGCGGCTTTTAAAGCCTTACAGCAGCAAAACCTGCCACTGTTCTATAGCCTTTTAAAAACGTACCAAGACTTAATGACGCAACTTGGTGTCAATGATGCCACGCTCACCCTTTTAATCGAAGCCTTGACCGCTTGTCCGTGCATTCAGGCGGCTAAAATATCAGGCTCTGGACTTGGAGATTGTGTGATTGGTTTAGGCTCATTAGAAAACTGCCCAGATGCAAGCAAAGCAACCCTGCAGGACTACCAACAATTACACGTTAATATCACGCTTCAGGGTGCGGAAACTCGAATACTCTAGTTCTACGAGTTCATCCCATAAAATAGAATACAGATCAAATAATAGATTATAAAAACGGAATCCGCCAGAATGGATAAACAACGTCAACAACAAGAATTTGTGTATAAGGTCATTGGACATCATCCTGAAACCTCCCCTAAACTCTCCGCAGTAAAAGAAAGTGGGACAGGAATCGCCCCCGTCAATATTGCACTGAGCAAGTATTGGGGGAAACGCGATGAGGTCTTGAACTTACCCATGAATGGTAGCGTCTCTATCAGCCTACCCGGCTTGGGGACAGAAACCACCATTCAGATTTCGAAATCTGCACAAGATTCAGTGAGGTTAAATGGAGAATTATTAGAACCCTCCAACCCCTTTTCGGAACGCTTATCCCATTTTTTAAATCACTTCAGAGCCGCGAACAGTTTCTTTGATGTCGTCACGATTAACACAGTGCCGACTGCGGCAGGCCTGGCCTCTTCGGCCTCGGGTTATGCGGCATTAGTCTTGGCATTAGACGACTTGTTTGGTTGGCAGCTCGCACCTCAACAACTCTCACTACTGGCTCGTTTAGGCAGTGGTAGCGCCAGTCGCTCACTGTTTCCAGGATTTTCTATTTGGCATAAGGGTCAACAAGCAGATGGTTTGGACAGCTTTGCAGAAATCATTGAGACCACCTGGCCTGGGCTATGTGTTGGCTTGGTTAAGATAGATACCGCACAGAAACCGATTAGCTCGACTTTAGGCATGCAAAACACCGTCCACAACTGTGATTTGTACCAGGCCTGGCCAAAACAAGCTGAGAAGGATATGGCGAAAATCTTGCTAGCGATTCAAAAGCAAGACTTTAACCTGCTCGGTCAGACGGCTGAGCATAATGCGTTAAGTATGCACGCCACCATGATGGCGACTTGGCCACCTATTGTCTATTGGCARCCTGAGTCGGTCGCTGCGATGCAAACCGTTTGGCAGTTAAGAGAAAAAGACGTTGCCGTCTACTTTACGATGGACGCGGGGCCGAATCTTAAATTGCTCTTCCCAGAAACAGAAAAGCCTGCAATTAAGCAGGCTTTTCCAGAACTATCGATTATCGAACCTTTTAAGAAAAATCAGCAAATCAATCGATCTTAAACGTTTTTTAATCTGGCTAATGTCTTAATCGCTATTTAACGATTGATAAACTAGGCTTCTTTTTATCAGAAGAGGCCTTTACGGCCGTCTTTTCTGAATCGGCTTTCTTTTCTACCGCAGAGAGTCTTGGGCTCGTTTCCAAGGCCTCCTCCTTATCCTGCAAAACTTCTTCAGGATAAG
This sequence comes from Thiomicrorhabdus sp., assembly GCA_006222135.1. Taxonomy (GTDB): domain Bacteria; phylum Pseudomonadota; class Gammaproteobacteria; order Thiomicrospirales; family Thiomicrospiraceae; genus Thiomicrorhabdus. The sequence continues at coordinate 10,743 of VCMI01000086.1, forward strand.
GTTCCGGCGGAAACGGCATGCCTTGGCCATTTTCACGTGCAAAAATGGCTAAAACGGCTTCTGGTGGATAGCCCAAGGTGGTTTCAATACCGCCAAAACGAGCCTTAAAGGTAAACCAGTCATTCGCCATCGACAAGCCCACCACGGCGGTTGGAGCCAAATTCAGAACGATAACACCCTCCTGAACATGAGCTTGCGGCAATTTGACGCCTGGATAATTTGCATCAACCTGAACATGGGGAGTCCAGCTATTGTCAACGATCCAGTCATACATGGCACGAATTATATAAGATCTATTAGAAATCATTACAACAACCTATTAATAGCAAAAAACCGATTAGATAACATCGCGCATATCAATTTCGTCATCCGACAAGCTTTCTACAAACATTTCACGCCCTAAAACTTTCTCTGCGTAATCAATGATAGGCTTAGCCGATTTAGGCAGTTCAATGCCTAAATAAGGGAGACGCCATAGTAATACAGACATGCTGATATCAACTAAAGAGTAATCTTCATTCATAAAGTATGGCTTGTGCTCAAATGCTGGTATCAACTGAATAAGACGCTCTTGTAAGTTTCTACGAGCCACTTTAACAGCCGCTTGGTCATCACTGTTCGCAATCGTATCAACCAGTGGATACCACTCTGTTTCAATTTGACGCAACATTTGACGTGAACGCGCTTTATAAATAGGATCAACCGCCATCAATGGAGGGTGTGGGAAACGCTCATCTAAATATCCGATAATCACTTGTGGATCATATAAAACCAACTCACGGTCAACCAGAGTCGGCAAAGTACCATAAGGGTTCAACTCAAGTAAATCTTCTGGCATATTATCGACATCCACTTCAATGATTTCCATTGGGATATCTTTCTCTTTTGCAACTAGACGTACGCGGTGCGAGCTAGGGCTTTTAGAATCAGAAAACAAAACAATGACCGAACGCTTGGTAACTGGAATTTCAGACATGAACAACTCCTAAATATATGGGGGAATCAAGAGCTCAAAATGAAGCTCTCATTTTTAGAAAAATAAAACACTGTTTGTATTATACACCCCTTGTCAAGCTCTCTATAGTTTTACTAAAGGCTTCGTTGGGTGATTAGAGCATTAAACAATATTGATAATTATGAATAGAGATATTGGTCACTTTGATCAAAACGAAAAAGACCTAAATTAACATTCCTTTAGACCGTAAGCTATGCCATAAGCAATATCATCAAACCCTTGCTGTAAAGCAAACAAACGATCAACTCCCAAGGCCACCCCACTGCAATCGGGTAAGGGCTGGTTTTTAAAGTACTCAATAAGTTTTCATCTAAAGGTACTGGTGTAAAACCCAATTGTTGACGCTCTTTTAAAGAGTCATTAAAACGCGCTCGATACAGGTCGGCATCGGCCAACTCATGGTAACCATTCGCCAGTTCCATGCCATTGATAAAGAGTTCAAAGCGTTCTGCAACCAAAGGATTCTCTGCAGAAATTTGCGCTAATGAAGCTTGACTGGCTGGAAAGTGAAATAGGATGGTCATCGCAATTTTTCCATCTTTAAGACCCAACTGTGGCTCAATTACTTCTGTCAGTACCAGCTGTTCCCACAAAGCCTTATCATCAGCCTCGACACCGACAATCTCGGGCACCCCATGCCGTTTCAGGCAGGCCTGGCAACTTTCTGCAGTCGCCGTCAAAATATCATTAATCCCAGCATACTTGGCAAAGGCTTGTTGATAGCTAATTCGCTCAATCTTTAAAGGCTGATTTAATAGGGCATTAATCAGAGCGGTGACTTCATCCATTAATTCAAACATGGAAAAACCGAGACGATACCACTCCAACATCATAAATTCGACTTGATGCCTGGGACTTAAATCGCCATCGCGAAACACTTTACCCAGATAGAAAATATCGCCACTGCCTTGACAGAGTAGTCGTTTCATTGGGTATTCAGGGGACGTCGGCAGGTAAAAAGTTTGGGGATCGCGTTCGCCAGGAACCTGAACTAAGGTAGTTAAAGCCGCCAAATGCACATCGGGCACGCCGCCGGCAGACAGCATAGGCGTATCCACCTCGATGACCGAACGAGCATAAAAAAACGCCCGCAACTGTTGAAGCAGTTGCGAGCGTTTAATTAGCATGGAACGTTTTGAGATCGAACTCATCTATTCAAGTATTCCCGTTCCAAGTTCACTAGGAGACCAAAGCGATTACTTAGCACGTGAGATGTACTCACCCTTTTCAGTATTCACAATAACCATTTCGCCAATCTGCACAAATAGAGGAACCTGAACCACTGCACCTGTTGATAAAGTTGCAGGTTTACCACCGCTTCCAGCAGAATCCCCTTTTAGACCAGGATCGGTATCCGTGATTTCTAAGGTGATTTGTTTTGGTGGTGTCACGGCAATTATCTGACCGTTAAACAGAGTCACCGTACACTCGTCTTGCTCAACTAACCATTTCTTAACGTCTGCAACGGCAGATTCAGCCGCTTGGAATTGCTCAAAGGTCTCAGCATCCATAAAATGCCAGAAATCACCATCGGAATATAAATACTGTAACGAAGTCTCAACGATATCCGCAGCTTCTACTTTTTCGTTGGATTTAAAGGTTTTTTCCACTAACTTACCCGTTACAAGGTTACGATATTTAACGCGGTTAAAGGCCTGACCTTTCCCTGGCGAAACCTGTGTATTTTCAACCATCGAACATGGTTGTCCATCCATTAAAAACTTTAAACCACCCTTAAACTCAGTTGTGCTGTACGTTGCCATATCTTTACCCGAATGCTTATCATAGAATATAAAATTGTAATCTGGGTATTCTAACGTAAACTTTAAAATATTTACAGCGGTCTCTTTTGAATCCCGACAAAACTTACTAGCAATGACAAGTATCCCCTATGCCTCAAACCAATAAACCTGAAACCAAATCCATAAAGCATTTTTCTGTAAAAGAGTTGTGTCAAACACTGCAAATCAGTCCGTTAGAAAGTGGTGTTCTCACGCAGAGCGAATTCCCGCTCAAAATCCCTGCTGATTTTCTAGCGCAGATTGAAATTGGCAATCCTTTAGACCCTTTGTTAAAACAGGTGTTACCGGTGTTAGCTGAGACCGATCAAGTGACAGGTTACACTCTGGACCCAGTGGGTGATTTAAACAACAACCCCACCCCCAGTTTGATTCATAAATATCATGGTCGAGTTCTACTGATTGCCAGTCCAAAATGTGATATACATTGTCGCTACTGTTTTCGCCGTCACTTTCCTTATGAACAGCAGATCAATCAACGCCATTGGCACAAAGCGTTGGAATTGATTGCGTTAGATGAGAGCATTCATGAAGTCATATTGAGTGGTGGCGATCCGATGAGTTTATCGGAAAAGGCATTGGTGAATTTAATCGAAAAAATTGAGCATATTCCACATATTAGAACCCTCAGGATTCATTCAAGAACACCGGTCGTTGCGCCGAGTAAAGCGCCCAATAAATTATTGCTGGAGTGGGCAAAAAAGAGCCGTTTAAATAAGGTATTAGTAGTGCATTGTAATCATGCCAATGAACTCAGCGAGCAGACCGCTCAGCTCTTACAACAATATCGTACAGCAGGCTTTCAGCTACTCAATCAAACAGTTTTATTAAAAGACGTGAACGACAATGCTGACGTTTTAATCGATTTAAGCCATGTCTTATTTAACCAGGGTGTTTTGCCTTACTACCTGCATCAACTCGACAAGGTGCAAGGGGCTAGCCATTTTGAAGTGCCGGATTTAGAAGCGCTTGAATTGCATGAAGAAATGCGCCAGAAGCTACCTGGTTACCTTCTGCCAAGATTGGTTAGAGAGATTGAAGGCCAACCATATAAGACACCTCTATAAAGCCTAATCTCGCTACAAAACGAAAGTGACCAGGCCTGGTCACTTTGCTACTTGATATCTAAATCAAGCATCACTTAAAATCGTATTTCTCTTTAAAACCACAAGAGGTAGAGAGCTTTGGAAACCATTCTGGTGCGGTATAGAAGTTTTCATTTACGGCTTTCAAAATTTGTTCACGATAGAGTTCATAGTTAAAGTGTTTACCTTCCACTAGGTAATAACTTACCTCATCACTTATTTTCAAAGTTTCTACTGCTAAATTATCAAAGAAAGGCCTCATCTTTTTAATGTCTTTCTCGTCGGTCATAAACACCTTAAGATCTTGTCCTGCCATCGCTTTAAAATTAGTTTTCTTATCATCTTCACGACCAAATTTAGAGACACTCATAAAGACGTGAATATCGTCATTTTGACAGTGATAAGACAAGGCTGACTGACTGCTGTATCCCAAGGTAAAAAAGGTCGACTTGGGCAATTGGGCGCAGACTTTTTCTGGCTGGGTATAAACCGCCACATGATGTTTTTGTGTGGCGGGAATGAGTTGATCCACAAAGCTCAACGCGACCAGTAGAACAATGCCGATAACGACCGAAATGTAGCCATTAAAGAGATAAAGCACCTCTAATTTTTGTTGTGGCAATAGCGCATACAATACATATAACAAGCTGACCGCCAATAGAGGCCAATGCAAGCCGACCGGATTGGTCAAGCTAACCAACAGTAAAATCGATAACAGTGGCAGACTGGCAAAAAGCACTTGTCGCATCACCGGTAGCAAAGTCATGTCTTGCTGAGGCTTCGCTTGTCTAGCTTGTTGGATTAAATAATAGAGACCTAACGGTGAGAGCAAGCCGATAATCATTGCAATATAACTTAAAACATTACCGATTTCGAAAGTGCTTTGCGTGGTACGTGAAAAGAAATTAAACAGGATATTATTCCAACAATGCGTGGCGTTAAAATACAGATTCTCGGCGACAAATAATAGAACAATCAACACCATAAAAGAGATCAGTTTCCAGCCATATTGTTTGATGTAAATCAGACTATAGCCAAACAGCCCCAACAACATAAACACGGCGAAATATTTCGATAGAAAGGCCATTCCTAAAAACAGGCCTGCTAATAAGGCATTAACAAGGGTCGGCTGTGCGAGAGTTTTAGCGTAATAGAAAAAACCTAACACCGAGAAAAATACCAAGACCGTGTCATTGGCGGTGACCACAAACATTAGAGAGATAGGAGAGACTAAAAAGGCCATCGCCACATAGAACGCGGTGATTTTCTCAACTTTCGGGTGCAGTCGTAAAGTTTGGTAAAGCAGGTAAGCAATTGCAATTGCGGCTAAAAAAGCAAACGAGCGGTAGACCACTAGATTATCGGCAATACCACTCAGTAGATAAAGCACCCAACCCACCGCGGGAGGATGATCATAATAGCCCAACGACAGGTCTTGTCCCCAGACAATGAAATAGGCTTCATCGCCAGTGAGAGGCACAAACCACAATAAGGCTATTTTCAAACCCATAAAGGTCAGTAATAACCAACGTTGCTGTAATGTTAGAGTGGATAAGAGTGACAATAATGAATTGGAGTTCGACAAGGAAGAAAACCTTTTTGCGATGAATCTAAGTGAGTTAAAAACGAGGTGAACGAAATAAGCGGTGACAATACCAACGACAATGCCGCCCAAAAGCTCTAATTTACTATGCCCCATACGCTCACGGAGATCAGGCAGGTCATTGTCTTTATTCAACACGTTAATCGCTTTTGCGTGTTTGCCGACTTGATTACGTAAACTATTAGCGTCTAACAAAACAATAAACGCCAATGCAATCGCAACACCGAATGCAGGATGTTCAACACCTTCTTTAAAAGCAATCAAAGCCACCATGCTACTGACAATCGCGCTGTGGGTACTGGGCATACCGCCATAACCAATCAAACCAAAAGCTAACTGTTTAGCTTTAATACTATTAACGACAAATTTACTCGAACCGGCCACCAGCCAAGCGAAAAACGGCATGACAATGTAAGAAAGATCTAAATCATAAAACCCATATTCAATTCCATTTAAAACTCCCAACAGGCCAGAGCGCCCAAATACAGACACCGATCCAAGCCACGACGGTTAACAATAACTGTTTGTCGTTCATCAGGGCTTCTGTAGGTGATTCACCCTCCCCCTGCATTTCACTAAGATACCAATAACGGAACAGACCAAACAATACAATCGGAATACTTACAACCAGTTCTGGATGCATATTCATGACAAACAAACTATAGAACAATAAAGCGCCAGTGGCAGAAATCTCAGCATAACGATCAATCAAAGCGACGGAATACAAGGCTAAAACTTTGCGACCTTGTTGACTAGTTTGCAACAGCTCCTGACGGCGTTTTATTGAAGCTAAAACAGCGCTAAACACAAGGTCGTGACAAACATCCAAGAAGAGACTGGCACGGCAACCGCCATCGCCCCCGCATAGACGCGAAAAACAAAACCGATGAGTCGWYGTGTAAAAATATCCAGTACTGGTTGATGTTTTAAATAGTAACTGTAGGCCACGTTTAAAAGCAGATAACCAACAATCACACCCATCACCGCTGGTTGAAACCAAAAACCAGCCAATAGAATCGCATATAAACCAATCAATAGCCTTTTGGCTTGTAAAGGTTTGACCTGACCTGATGCTAAGGGACGTTTCAGCGATTTAACCGGATGTTGCTTATCTTGCTCGATGTCTTTAAGGTCATTCACCACATAGGTTGCGGCGGCCGCTAGACTGAACAACACAAAAGCCAATAAAGCCTGACCGACCGCAACCAAATCCAAAAACAGACCGGTGAACAGCAATGGTGCAAACACAAAGCCGTTTTTTATCCATTGGTGTGGGCGCATTAACTTAATGAGTCCGAGCAATACCGATTTATTAGCAGGAGTAGAAGTGTTAGAATTCATAAAATTAATTAACCTCAGTGCCTTGAGCACTTTTAAGCAATCTAACGCCTTTAAATTCGTTCTCTTAGAGCAAATTTAAAACAATCCTGGCGAGTCGAGTATTTAGATGATTCTTGGATTATGGAGTGATAAATGAAGATTGCACTAATGTACACGATTTTCGCGATATGCGCCACAATCGCAAATATCGCAGGCCAAGACCTTTCGACCCGAATTTACCAAGGTCCTTTTGACATAACACTCTCCATCTTCGTGGGAACAGGCGTGGGTTTAGTCTTGAAATTTTGGCTCGATAAACGCTATATTTTTCAATATCAAACCATCAGTATTCAGCACGGCTCTAAGACCTTTTATCTGTATACGGTAATGGGATTGATTACCACGGTGATTTTCTGGGGATTTGAGTTTGCCTTTGATGCTATTTATCAGACCAAAGAGATGCGTTATATCGGGGGCATTATTGGCTTAGCGATTGGTTATTACGTCAAGTATCAACTGGATAAAAAGTATGTTTTCAAATAAGGACGACTTGTGAAACTAAGCGGATGGGGTCGTTACCCAGTCATCGATAGCGAATGTGTCTTTCCAAACCAACCAGACCTGGTGAAATCGATTATTCACTCATCGACTCATAGCAATCAAATTGCTCGCGGCTTAGGTCGCAGTTATGGCGACAGCAGCCTAGCAGAACAGACTATTAATCTCTCTAAGCTTAATCATTTTATGGCCTTTGACGATGTAACCGGAGCCTTAACCTGTTCAGCCGGGCTTAGTTTTGCAGAAATATTAAACGTTTTGTGCCTAAGGGTTGGTTCTTACCCGTAACTCCTGGCACTCAATTTGTAACGGTGGGCGGCGCGATTTCCAGTGATGTGCATGGTAAAAACCACCATATTGATGGTTCTTTTAGTGAACACGTTTCAACACTGACTCTCTGCCTAGCGAGTGGCGACAACATTGAATGTTCCGCCACAGAAAATCGTGAACTGTTTTTAGCGACCTGTGGTGGCATGGGGCTGACGGGTATTATTCTACAAGCCACCTTCAAACTCAAGCCGATTGAAACGTCCTCTATTAAAGAGACCACCTTTAAAACCCGCAACCTCTCCGAGACATTGGATAAGTTTGAAGAGCATGATGCCACGACTTATTCGGTCGCTTGGATTGACTGTTTAGCAACGGGCGATAACTTAGGTCGTTCTTTGCTAATGTTAGGCGAACACGCTCCAAAAGCCGCGAGTCCAGGAGATAATTCATTAACGGTTGCGACACACAGTAAACTCAATATGCCGCTCGACCTACCCGGTTTCACTCTGAATAGTTTTAGCGTAAAAGCCTTTAATACGCTCTATTATGGCAAGGTAAGACAGCTAGAAAGTCAACGAAATGTGCATTACGCCCCCTTCTTTTATCCCTTGGACAGTATTCAAAACTGGAATCGCATGTATGGTAAAAAAGGTTTTGTGCAATACCAATTCGTGATTCCTAAATCAGCAGGCCTGGTCGGTTTAACCGAGATACTCACCGAGATAGCGCACTCAAAACGGGGTTCTTTTTTAGCCGTTTTAAAAGTCTTTGGTAAAGGCAATGACAACTATTTAAGCTTTCCAGAAGAAGGTTATACCTTAGCTTTGGATTTTAAAATGGACAATACCCTGCTGGCTTTTTTAGATCGTTTAGATCACATYGTTTTGAACTATGGMGGCAAATTRTATYTAACCAAAGACGCTCGYATGTCTGAAAAGATGTTTAAGGAGAGTTATCCGYAGTGGGAACAATTTCAAGAAGTTCGCCATCAATATGATGCACACAAGGCGTTTAATCTCKSTACAAGTCTACACGCTTAGGCTTGTAAGACGCTCGACTAACTAAAACACACAACCATTACTGAGATAATTCATGCAAAAAAACATCCTGATTATTGGCGCAACCTCCGCCATTGCGCAAGCAACTTTAAGAATTTATGCTGAACAAAATCATAATTTATTTTTAGTCGCTCGTAATGAAGAAGCGTTAAAAACCATTGCCGAAGATGCCAAAATTCGCGGCGCACAGCAGGTTGAAATACACGCATGTGATTTAGCCGAATTGGATTCACATCAAAGCCTGATTGAAAATGTCTATAAGAGTTACCCAAAATTGGATATTGTTTTGATTGCCCACGGCACCTTGCCAAACCAACAAGCCTGCCAAGAAGACGTCGCGTTAACCTTGCAAGAAATGAATATCAACGGCTTAAGCACCATTTCGCTACTCACTCTTTTAGCCAATCGCTTTGAAGCCGAGAGAAGCGGTAGCATTGCCGTGATTACCAGTGTCGCCGGTGATCGAGGTCGTCAGTCAAACTATGTGTATGGTGCCGCTAAGGGCATGGTTTCAACCTTCTTACAAGGTTTACGTAACCGTTTAAATGACAGTGGTGTGCAAGTATTGGATATTAAACCTGGTTTTGTGGATACGCCGATGACCGCTGAGTTTAAGAAAGGGGCTTTATGGGCGCAACCTGAACAGATTGCCAAAAGCATTATCAAAGCCATTGATAAACGTAAAAACACACTTTATACGCCAGTTTTTTGGGCGGGTATTATGTTTATAATTCGCAGTGTGCCAGAAGTGATTTTTAAGCGATTGAAGCTTTAAAGGCAAGCCTCATGTCCAATTTTTATATTTTATTGTTCATTATTTTTCTGGCAGGATGCGATAGCGAGGCCGAAAAAATAGTGGCTAACTTGGAATCTTCTGGTGACTTACCCGTTTTAGACAGAACGGATAGTCTGGCGGGCATTGATGCTGATAAGAATGGCATTAGAGATGATATAGACAATTACATAAGAAGTACCTATACAGATCCTGCCCAACAAGCAGCAGCAAAACAAACTGCAAAAGCGACACAAAATATCATACTTGTAGATAAATTCGATACGAATAAGCTTGCCAAGGCAGACCTGGAAGAAACCCGGGCTATACATTGTGCTTCTGATATTTCTGGGGCTGATGGGATTATGTTTGTTAAATTGAATCAAGAGATAGTGTCATTAACAACGAATACTAAAATACGACTTTTGTCTTACCTCGAATTTAGCAAGGCGATGGATGGTAGCGTTTCATCATTTCCAGAAGGTGACAGTTGTGAATAAAAAAAACAATGCCTATGTTTATTAGAATGGAATCTCAAAAGCACTCACTAAAATACAGTAAAATGGCTCACTGACATCGATTATCAATAATTCAATAACAGCAGAAAAATAGAAACTTATGATTAACTTAATTCTTTGCGGTGGTTCCGGCACACGTCTATGGCCTATTAGCCGAACCCTTCTTCCTAAACAATTTGTGGCGTTATTTGATGGTCAGTCGTTGTTTCAAAAAACCGTATTACGCAATCAAGCTTTCTGCGATCAGTTTCTGATTGTCTCCAATCAAGAACAGTATTTTTTAGCGCTGGATCAAATGCAGGCATTGCAGAAATCGCCAAATGATGTTTTCAATTCACAATTTGTATTGGAGTCCGTTGCGCGCAATACCGCACCGGCCATTGCGTTGGCCTGTATGGCTGTCGATCCAGAAGAGATTGTGTTTGTGACCCCTTCTGACCATCTCATTAAAGACCAAGTCGCTTATGAAGCCGCTGTGGCTAAAGCCGAAGTCCTTGCTAAACAAAACCAGCTGGTCACCTTTGGTATTAAACCCACCTATCCAGAAACCGGCTTTGGCTATATCGAAGCCGATGGTTTAGATGTTTTGTCTTTTAAAGAGAAGCCGGAACTGGCTTTGGCAGAATCCTATCTTCAGCAAGGCAACTTCTACTGGAACAGCGGTATGTTCTGCTTTAAAGCCGGTGTGTTTTTAGCCGAGTTAGCGACCCATGCGCCAGAAATGCACCAGGCCTGCCTCGAGGCTTACGCGTTAACCGATAAAGGTGATTTTTTACGAATTCCAATGGACGCAATGCAAGCCATACCTGCAGATAGTATCGATTATGCAGTCATGGAACAAAGTGCCCTCGTTAAGGTAATTCCGAGTGATATCGGCTGGAGTGACTTGGGTAGTTTTGAATCTTTAGACCAAGAGTTGCCTAAAGATGAAAATGGCAATACTTTTATCGAAAAAGGCGTGTTATTAAACGCCAAAAACAACCTTATTATCGGCAGTCAACGTACCATTGTTTTAATCGACCTTGAAGACCTGATGGTCATCGACAGTGAAGACGCTTTATTAATTGCGCCAAAAGGCTCAGGGCAAAAAATTAAAACAGTAGTTGAAACCTTAAAACAACAAGGCAGCGACCTTCCGCAAATCCATCGCACCGCACATCGTCCGTGGGGCACCTATACGGTGCTGGAGTCGGAAGAGAAATATAAGATTAAGCGTATTGTGGTCAAACCGGGTAAAACCCTGAGTTTACAGAAACATCTACATCGCAGTGAACACTGGGTAGTGGTTTCTGGTACGGCAATGGTGACCGTCGGTGAAGAAGTCTCGATGGTTCGACCGAATGAATCCACCTATATTCCCATTGGTGAAAAACATCGTTTAGCGAATGAAGGCCGATTAGATTTAGTGCTGATTGAAGCGCAGGTCGGTGAATACACTGGTGAAGATGACATTATTCGCTTTGAAGACCATTACGGTAGAGTTTAAGTTTTTATGACACAGCCTTCAGTTAAGAGCATGACGCTTAATACAATCACGCCTAAATTCGCCAGTTTACTACTGGTGGCGTTTATGACATCACTTCACCTTTTCTTGGCATTTCAAGCCGAACTCGGTGGTGATGAGGCGCATTATGCACTCTATGGTTTAATGCCCGACTGGAGTTATTTTGATCACCCACCGATGGTCGGTTGGTTACAAATCATCCCTATGTGGTTAGCGCCTTATGATTGGAGCGCGCGGATTGTGCCAATTGCTATTTACGCTCTGCTGAACTATCTTCTGTATCAAATCACCCTGCAGCTTTTTGGTTCGCAGAAAAGTGACCAGGCCTGGTCAAATCATCAACAACCTGAAAAAATGCCTTTAGAAATCGCTTCACACCCTATCAGTGCACATTGGATGGGCTTTGGTAGCCTAGTCATCCTCAATACCAGCTTAATTCTCTCTTTAATGGGCATGGCAATGTTGCCAGACAATCCGCTGATGGTTGTCGTGCTTGCGCTTATATTGGTGGTCATTAAGCTTTTAGAAACCAATCAATTGAAGTATTGGGTGGCACTGGGATTGTTAGTCGGTCTCGCGGCGCTTTCTAAATATACAGCGGTAACCTTAGTACTCTCTCTGATACTACTAATGGTCGTGGAAAAGCGTTGGTTTTGGCTACGAGAAAAAGGCCTGTGGATTGCCATTATTATTGCCACATTGATGATTACACCGATTCTTTATTGGAATGCAATTCATGACTGGGCATCGTTTATTTATCAGATAGATCACGGTACGAAAAGTGATGTTTGGTCAATTGAACGTTTAGTGCGAACCCAAGCGATTCAATTCGCCTCTTACACCCCGCTCCTGTTTTTACTGGGTTGGTGGGTTATGCTCAAACCGTCTAGCTATCAAAACCCTGGCAGTCGCTTGTTGTTGCTTTTCTCACTGCCAGTGACCGTTCTGTTTGCATGGGGTTCGGGGTATGAAGAGAGTTTGCCACACTGGGTGTCACTGGCCTGGTTATTACTGATTCCAATTATCGTTCACTGGTTATGGCTTCGCCAGACTAAGAAATGGTTTAAGCCTGTCATCTATTTGCATTTGATATTGATAGGTTCTCTGGTCTTGGTGGCACATAGCCTCTTGTACAAACCATGGATAGCACTGGAAGATTATAAGAACCCTATTCAAGGCGATTATGGTTGGCCGACCGCGGCGAAAACGGCATTGGAATTGCAAAAACAACACGCAACAGTCGACAAACCATTGCCTTTGTTTGTTTCAAATTGGAGTGTCGCCAGCCATCTAACGTGGTATGTCAAACCTCAACCTGTTTACATTACCAGTGGCAAGCAGACTCAATTTGAATTTTGGTATGGTTTGCCGACGGCGGGCATGAATGGCTTGTTGGTCGTGCCGCATTATGAGAAGGTGCCGCCTGTCACTCAAAAGCCAAACCACTTTGAGAAGTGTAGTGAACTGAAACAAGAATCGCTTTCTGTTAATGACTCAATTATTGTGACTTACCGTTACTACTTATGTGAAAACTTTATAGCACCAGAGAGTGTTCAATAATCTTATGCCTGCTGTTATCTCTGCTATGCGAATGATGCGAAATTTTCTTTGGGGATTGCTAACCAAACCAATCACCAAGCCCATTGCAATTGCTCGCGATATCATCCACCAACCCAATAAAGCTTTTCCAGTCATCGACTTTTTAAAAGGCCTCAGTGTGTTGATGGTGATTCTATTTCATGTTTTTTTTGCGGTATTTTTTCTCTTTAAAAAATCCCCAGAAAAACTCGCAGCATTTGTGGAAAACATTCCTCAGTGGCTCAATATTGTTCTCGGGGCAGACAAAGCAGTCGACATCTTCTTTATGCTTAGTAGTTTCTTACTGACGTACGGCCTATTAAAAGTCTATAGCAAACGTCAAACAATCGATTTTGGACGGTTTTACCTGCACCGTTTCTTCCGTATTTATCCGCTTTTCTTAGTTGCATTACTACTCTACAGTCTAGGCGACCTCAATAAACTGCTTACGGAAGGTTGGTATAGCCTACTGTTTATTGAAAACATCTATAGCAAGGGTATTATTCCAGTACAGTGGAGTCTCTCGATAGAAGTACAGTTCTATCTGATTTTGCCTTTTTTAATTGTATTTTTAGCCAAATGTAAACAGCCCATAGTATGGCTAAGTTTGATGATTGTCGGTGCATTGTTAGTCCGCTTTGCAGTCGCTTATCAAACCCCAGCCATCTATCAAACCCACTGGTATCAATTTACCCAACAGGTTGACCCTGCGATTTACATGAATGCCATGTATTACGTGATTGAAACCCGAATTAGCCCACTGTTGTTAGGCGTGTTATGGGCCTTTATACTATGGCAAAAACCAAGCTTTGAACTGACGTTGTCTCGAATCCAGAAGGCTTTTATTTGGATATTTGGATTAGGTATTATCTACCTAAGTATGAAATTTCCGGTCTATAACCCGACATCGACTTACTATACTGATTTCAGTGAAAGCTTAAATTTAGCGGGTATCACATTACACCGTTTTGTTTTCAGTGCCACTATCTTGACCTTGGTTTTACTGTTTCACTTTGATACACATTCCGAAAACAATCGCCTTACCTGCTGGAAAGGCTGGCGTCTGCTCTCAGAAGTGGCTTACCCTATGTACTTCTTCCACTTTCCCTTTGTGGCCATCGCCTGGGCGATTGTCCTGGGCACGATTGATCCGAAGTTGGTGGAATATATTAATATGTCTCTTATTCCGTTGGTCTTTGTGCTGGCCGTACTGATGACGTTATATCTGTCTCTGTGGTTAAATTATTGGGTAGAAGCGCGCTTTATTAGGATGGGTAAACGACTGGAATCAAAGTGGTTTACCCGTTAGATTTAAGGCATAATGCCCACATAAATTGAAATTCGTCAAATAGAGATGAAAGGCACCCATGATATCGATTATTGTTCCTACCTATCAAGAAGTAGAAAACCTTGCCCCATTAAGTGAGATGATTCAGTCTGCAATGGCAGAGGATAATCTAAGCTACGAAATTTTAGTGATGGATGATAATTCTCAAGATGGTTCTATCGAAAAAGTCGCTGAACTTTTTACTCAAAACCACCCTATCCGTCTGATTAATCGTACTGAGAACCGTGGATTATCACCGGCTGTCATTGACGGCTTTTCAGAGGCCAAAGGTGATTATGTCGTGGTCATGGATGCAGATCTTTCCCACCCCGCGACCGCTATTCCCAAGATGTTCGCGCAACTGCAAAGTGGCGAAAGTGATTTTGTTTTAGGATCGCGTTACGTAGAAGGTGGCAGTATTGATGATAGCTGGACTTTATGGCGTTATATCAACTCGGTCATTGCGACCGTCCCTGCTCTGCCTCTCACAAAAGTAAAAGATCCTATGTCGGGATTTTTTGCAGTGCGCCGCGCCGACTTACCTCCTGCAAGAGATTTATCGCCTATTGGCTATAAGATCGCTTTAGAAGTAATGGTGAAAGGTGATTTTGATAAGGTCTCAGAAGTACCTATTCATTTTGTGGACCGCATTCATGGTGAATCTAAGTTGACGTTGACTGAACAATTAAAGTACCTACGCCATCTGCGCCGTCTGTATCAATATAAGTATCAAACCAAAGCAGAGTTCTTTCAATTTGCAGCGATTGGTAGCAGTGGATTTATTGTCGATTTAGCGGTTTATCTGCTACTACAGATGATAGGGATATCCCATACCGTGGCGCGTGCAATCTCTTTCTGGCCAGCGGTCTCTTGGAACTGGGCGCTGAATCGTATGATTACCTTTAACCACCGAGAAAAAACGGCCAAAACTACCCAATGGGGAGCCTTTGCATCGAGCTCTTTAATTGGGTTTGCCGTCAATTATGGTACCTATTACACCCTAACGACCTTTGTGCCATTTTTTGAAGAACATATGATTTTGGCTTTGATTGTCGGTGTCATTATGGGAATGGGTTTTAACTTCTCAATCTCTAATCTATTTATCTTTAAGAAATTAAGAGAAGAAGTGCAAGATGAAACCCGACACTCTTCCACTAAAGCTAAATAGATTCGTCTGAAACGGCAGAGCTAAGCTTTACCTGAAGAACTAAGTGTTAAATAGTTTTAATCAATAAGCCTGAATGACTCTCTTATGAATCATTCAGGTTTTTTGTGAATGCAGCCTGCTGCTGTTGCATAGATTCAAATGTATTTAGAAGCGGTTGATAGCGAACAGAATCATCTTCTAACTGCGATAAAGCCTCATAGAGCGCTTCAATCGTTGATAGGCTAGACTCATCATCCTTCTGTTTGCGGATCCGGTAGACTGATGGCGTGCTAGGTTGTAAACTAACTCGATCCATTCCTCTCAATACTGAATTCAACATCATGATCTTGTGAGTTTTACGCCAAGTACCATCTAGAATGAGGAGCTTGCCCCCCTCAACAGCGAATAAATCACGAACCTGTTCCACACTATAAAATTCACAAGGTTCCGTTTGCCCTTCTATTTCGGGATAGAGCAAAAACACGGGTTTATCCGTCTCTAGCCAACTTACCAGGCCTGGTAGGTCGTGTAGATCCTCTCCACACCATGTTTGACAATGACTCAGAGATAATTGCGCTATCTTGGCCGTTCCCTTTACTAAATTGACTTCACTAGGATGCTGTAAAATACCCACTTCCACTTGGTTGTCGATGTCTTCTATAAAATCACAAAGACAAACTTTGGTCGGACGCTGACAGGTAGGGCAAATAGGTCTGGACATAAAGCAGTTTTCTTATAATGATTAGTGAAATGCGGAAGTTATGAAAATGGATTTGGACATTCAATTATTTGACAGAAAGTTAATTAAAATCAGCCTTGCATCCACTCCGGATTTCTTTGAGATTAAACACTTTCTAAAACAACACAAAGAAAGTAGCGCGAGCCGGAATGACCTAATTTATACCGTGCGTTATCAAAAAAATTAGTTGGGCTAGCCCGACTGATTCCAATCGAGGATGCAATAGAACCACAATATTGGCTCAGAGGTCTATATATAGAAGCCGATTTTAGGCAGTTACGTCTAGCAACTCATTTACTGGATTTTATAGCGTCTGATTTAAAAAATCGTCATGATCACTTTGAAATATTCGCTTTTCCATTCGTCCATTTACTACAACTTTATAAACAGAACGACTATAAGACTGTTGAGATCACCGACTTACCTATAAACCTACAAAAGACTTATCAAAATGCGTTAAAACAGGGTAAAAGTTGGCTTTGTATGGCACTTATTCATTGAATGAATAATACAAATTAAACTGACCAGGCCTGGTATATCCTGCGACTTTACAACACAATGTGAGCGCTGGGCAGTCCTGCGACTTTACAACACAATGTGAGCGCTGGGCAGTCCTGCGGCTTTACAAAACAATGTGAGCGCAGGGTTAAGGCTCTTTAGAGAGCTGACTGAGAGAACTGCCTTCCGCCTCGTTCAATAAGTGCGCCGGAATCTCTTTTTTGGTCTTCCCCGCTAGATCTTTTAACATCTCAGCTTGACGCACTAGATTACCTTGGCCGGAAATCATCTGTTTACGCGCAGAGTCATAACTGGTCTGCGCGGTTTGCAGTTGCTTACCAACTTTTTCAAAACTTTCCACAAACCCGACAAATTTATCATGGACCTCTGCGGCACGTTTGATAAGTTTAAGGGTATTTTCACTCTGTCTTTCATAGCGCCATAACTGCTCTATGGTTTTCAAGGTCGTAAATAATGTCGTTGGTGTTACGACCGCCACTCGCTTTTCAAAGGCTGTTTCGAAGATCGATGGATCTTCCTCTATGGCCATCAAATAAGCGCCTTCTACGGGCACAAACATTAAGACAAAATCAGGCGCATTGAGCTGGTCTAAATGCTCATAGCGTTTACTTGCTAGAATATCGATATGACTTTTCAAACTCTGCAAATGGGATTTTAAAGCCGTTACTTTTTTTGATTCACTTTCACTATTTAAAGCGGATTCATAATGCAGCAGAGAGACTTTGGAATCTATTACAATGTGTTTACTGTCCGGTAGGTTGATAATGACATCAGGTCGTAAACGTTTTCCGGCTTCATCAGTAAAACTTTTCTCACGATCGAATTCAACGCCTTCTGTCAATCCTGAACGTTCCAATAAGCGCTCTAAAATCAACTCTCCCCAATTGCCTTGGGTTTTGCTATCCCCTTTTAGGGCTCGAGTAAGGTTATGTGCATCTTCACTCATTTGATTATTAAGCGAATGCAATTGCTTCAACTGTTCAGTTAGACTGGCACGACCTTCAAGATCCTCTTTGTGCACCAACTCAACCCGCGATTTAAAGGCCTCTAAACTCCCTTGCATAGGTTTTAACATGGCATCGATAGTAGACTGGCTGTTTTGCGTAAATTGCGCCTGCTTGCTTTCAAAAATTTGATTTGCAAGTACCTTAAATTCATTACTAAGCTCAGTTTTAGCAGACTCCAACAGAGCAATTTTCTCATGAGAGGCACTTTTTTCGATCTCGAGAGCCACCGTAAGTTCTGCTG
Organism: Thiomicrorhabdus sp.; assembly: GCA_006222135.1. Classification (GTDB taxonomy): domain Bacteria; phylum Pseudomonadota; class Gammaproteobacteria; order Thiomicrospirales; family Thiomicrospiraceae; genus Thiomicrorhabdus. The sequence continues at coordinate 28,803 of VCMI01000086.1, forward strand.
ATTTCGCAAGACTTTGACTAAGCTTTTCTCTTACGAGATCTAGCTGTTGATCTCTCTCCGTCAAATGCCCCTGCATTGTTTGAACTTGTCTCTGCAGTTGTTCAGAAGAACCTTTGAGAGATTGCAACTCTGTCAGCTGCGAGGACAGTTCGAGATTATCCTGTTCAACCTCCACAAGCCGTGTAATGGAGAACTCCGAGCGGATAGAAGCCTCATGACTAAGCTGTAGAGCATCCTGCAGGGTTTTGAGTGACTTCTTGGAATTAATGGTGCTTACAACTAAATAGGCAATTATGATGCTGGAAATAAACAGCACCATGATTAAAGGGATGTGAAATTCAATAGGGATCATTTAGGTTTTAAAATCTGAACTTGTTCTAATCTTTCTTTGACAGCAACCTGCTTGGTTTTAGGGGCAGATTTCATGCGCGCTGATTCATCTAATTTATAAGTTTTAACGAGTCTATTCTGACGGGGTTAAAAGCGTGCTTCCAACAGGAACAATCTTGGTTTTTCCCTGTATGGTAACGGGTACGCCATTAGAACTACTGCCGGCATAATCCATATCGATATGTTTAGACGGTGAATGATTATATTTATCGTTAACACGAATCAAGGTAGAACCATCAGGCTTAACAATGACTGCAGAAATTTCGACTTTAGGTGGAATATAAATCCTTTTTACTTTTGGTTTACCTGACACATCTACTTCTTTTGGAAGTATTCGAGCGACTTTCTTTTCAGAAACCGGGTGTAAATATGATTCTCGCTGTTTATCTATTTTTTCTCGCGTAGCCTTCGATAATAAAAGTGTTTGCAAATTAGCTTGCTTCTCAACTTTGGCTTTTGGCTTCACTAACGGATCGACGCCTGCAGAAAAAGCAATGTTAGAAATAAACAACAGAACTATGCTAATCAATAATTTAGAGGATTTACTATTTATTAAAAGTAGTTTCATTCGAGCGACATCCTATTTTTTGCTATTACTAGGGTGTGTATGGAAAACAATAAGTGAACAGTTCGTTGAAACATTCCCTTTTAGCAAGTCAAAATTGGCATTCACTTCATAATCTGAATCGTTCAATTTGATTTTACAGCTTTCAACCAAATACAATGGTGAAATTTTCTGACTAATGGTTTCAAACACTCTCAATAAATCTTCTTCATGCTGTAAATCCATATTCAACTCAACTCGACTAAAGAAGAAAAGATTATTAGGCACTTTAATATGAGAAAATTGCCCACTGCTTAAGACCTTTTCAGCTGAAAAGGAAAACTTTAAATTAGGAATTAAATATTCATCCGTCAGGCGAATTAATGAATCTGTCCAAAAAACTCTATCTTGCTTTTTAACCAAACCTTTTTTAATTAACTCTTCGTACTTCTCGCCGTATTGTTCATACAGTCTAACTTGCTGCTGTAAAAATCGTACCTGACTTTGTAGTGAATTCAATTTTTGAATTTTGGTTTTTCTTGCGCTTTTAGTTCTTTACTCATTTCCTCGTAACCATACCAAGTCAACCCGAATAAACTGCTCAATAGGATAAGAAGAATCACGACACGCTTCAAAAAACGCAGGATGATTGGATCCGAAAAATAACTATTTAGATTCGACATCGTTAACTCGCATTTGAATGGTAAATGGCAAGGCTTCTACTTCGCCCATTTTGGCATCCATTAAAAGTGTCTGACTTAATACTCTGTTTAACGGTTCTTTCTGTAACTCAACAGATTGTATACCAGAAAGCGTGTATAAATCGGCTACAAAAGCATCCACCATCGCCACGGGTTCCTTGTAAGTTTCATGGAATGGAAATACCCAAGCCGATAATGAAATCTCATTAGTTTGACTATCAAAACGATCTAATGTTTTCCATTGAATATCTGACAGCTGTATATTAGGATGCCGGGCGACTACCTGACTAAAACCTTCAATATCAAAATTTACTAATCGATTAACTTTGAGTTGCAAAATCGACTCCGAAAACTCTACCGAAGCTTTAATCAACTGAGCATCGTCTTGAAGTTTAACCATCTCTTCTAGTCGTTCAATTTCAACTTCATGTTGTACAATTTTGTCTGTTAATAACTCTTGTTTCTGCCAACTTACCAAAGTATTAATACCAGAAATTAGGAAATAATATAACCCACCCAAAAATAGCAAAATATTGAGGCCGACAAGTACTTTTCGAGTAAGTGATAAATTACTGACCTTTTGGATATAAGGAGTTGTGTAAAACCCCTTTGGAGAATCGGTGAATATAAAGTCAATGATCGCTTGGGGGGAGAAGCATTTGACGCCTTCAGTGCCACAATGCAGGCCATTTGGTGAAATCGTTTTAAATGCAGTCGTTGCAAAGAGGTATTCATCATCTTCCCATGTAGACCTGATGAGTGCTTCTTCTTTACTTTGCTCCAGTATCCCTTCTAAAACATCTTGTTCACCATCAATAAAAATCAATCCGACAGGGCTATTAAAGGGCACTATTGCCTGATTATAAACGTAGGTAACGGCCAGTTTCGTCTCATGAACAAGTGCAGAACGAATTTCAGAGGCCGATTCACACATTTTATCGATTTCAACCAAACGACTAATGCGTAAATCACCATCATAAAAAAATGTTTGTCTAAAAGTATTATGCGATTGTCTCGTCACCATTAACAATGGACTCTTAAGATTTTGGCGTGACAGTTTTAAATGTGTTTTAACTTTACTTTTAAGGTAACCTTCTAAAAGAATGGGTTTTGAATAAATGGCACTAACGGTAAGTTGAGCCTCTTCAATGCTGTGCAAGAAGGTCTTTAAACGAAATGAATCACTAATCGTCGCAGACATCATCAGCTCTTCTTTACGACCATCTGGACTTTGTCGTTTGGCATGCGTCCAATAAACCTCAGCAAGAGCAATATCTACACCGTGAATACGTTCTTTGCGTCTATTTACAATCGATGATTTTTCCCAAGGAAAAACTGCTGGAGCCCATTCAAATGTAATTTCTTCATCAATAACATCTAAAACAATAGATATTTTACTCTTGTCGGACACCGTAGATAAGTATTGATCGACCGCTTCAACATCCTCCCATAAAAAGGTTAATACCTCATTAGTGGTATCGTTATAGCTGGTTAAAGAATCATCTGTTACGTAAAAAACTGTCTTCATCATTATTGAACCTGTGCAATGGTGTCATAAATAGGTCCGAGCACTGCAATCATGACCCAGCCTACAACAAAGCCCATAATGACCGTTAAAATCGGTTCAATTGCTGGCTCAATTTTATCAATTAACTCTTTAGCTTCTCTATCATAAAAATAGCTAACATTTTTAAGGGCGTTATCCATACCACCACTAATCTCTCCGACTTTAACCATTCTTACAGCCATTGACGGAAATACTTGAGCGTCTTCAAAGGCCACATGGATCGGCTTACCTTCTTCAATCATACGTACAGCCCTATTAATATTGCCTTCTAAATATTTATTGCCTGCAATTATACTCGCCATACGCAAACTATCAGGAAAGCTCACACCAGCTCCGTACATAACGGCCAGAGAGTTGGCAATACGTGCCAGTTTCAATTTATAAAGCACTGGGCCGATAATCCAGACATTAAGTGTCATCTCATCAGTTTTGATTTTAAATCCAGGCGATTGTTTACGCCACCATTTATAAATAAAGATGACGACAATTGGCACCACAAAAATTTCTACAATGTAATTTTGTACAAAACTTGAGGTGGCAATTAATGCAACTGTCGCAAAACCAAGCTCTCCACCCATAGATGTGATAAAACCAAGTAACTCGGGAACCACAAACACCATCATTAAAATAACAACAGCAATGACAACTGTCGCAACAATAGCGGGATAAATCATGACTTTTTTAGCCTTTGAGATCAACTCATCCTCCCATTTGAGCATATTCGCTAGATCGACCAAAATCTCCTCTAACTTACCCGTTCTCTCACCTACCGCTACCAGTGAAATATACACTTCACCAAACTCTTTTTGATAGTTTTTAAGGGATTCAGAGAAGGTATTTCCGCCCTCCATCGATTCATAAACATTAGCCAGCATCTCTTTCACGGCATCACTTTCGAAAGAATCTTTTAAATCATCAAGAATTTCCATTAAGGGGACACCTGCTTTCAACAACTGCTCGAGCTGAAAGGTCATTCCAATAATATCTTTACGCGTTACTTTAGGCTTCGTTGAAAATGAAAAAGATCTGGATTGCTTTTTGAATGTGAGTAAAGAGATGTGGGATCTAACAAGCTTCAGCTCAAGTTCCTGCTCATTACCGGCAGGTAATACCCCGTTTACACGTTTACCAAATTTATTAATACCTGTGTAATGATAGTTCTCCATGAGAACCCCCTATTAAACTAACTCAGTTAAGTTAACAACACGACTAATTTCTTCAAGTGTCGTTTCGCCTTGTTTTACCCAGCGAATACCACTCTGAACCATAGTAGAAAAGCCATTTTCGATCGCTTTATCTAGCAATGCATGTTGTGATGCACCATCCAGTAAAAGTTCATCCATCTCTGAAGTAAAACGTAATGTTTCAAGTACTGCCAGACGACCTTTATAGCCGATACCATTACATTTATCACAACCTTTAGACTTGTACAGTTGTATATTATCCTCTTCAGAGATAGAAAGTAATTGTCTTTCAAACTCTTCTGGTTGATAAGGAGTTTTACAATGAGGACAAAGTTTTCGAGCTAATCTTTGGGCAATAATCCCAATAATATTTCCAGCCATAATAGAGCGTGACACACCGATATCCAATAAACGCGGGATCGCGCCAATTGCAGAATTGGTATGAAGCGTGGCAAAAACTTGATGTCCCGTCATGGCTGCTCTTATAGACATTTCTGCCGTTTCTGAATCACGGATCTCACCAATCAAAATAATATCTGGATCTTGGCGCATTAATGAACGAATACCGGCAGCAAAAGTCATCCCAATCTCTTCATTTACCGGTGTTTGTCGAATCATAGACATTGGATATTCAACGGGATCTTCCAAGGTCATGATATTGACTCCCACATCATTCAATTCATTTAAGATTGAATATAAAGTAGTCGTCTTACCCGAGCCTGTTGGCCCTGTTACTAGCAGAATACCCGTAGGACGGCCCATCATCAACTTCAACTCAGCATAAGAATCTGCATCCAGACCCAATTCGTCTAACGGTACAATGCCTTTTTCTCGATCTAAAATACGTAAAACAAAGTTTTCACCGTGAGTCCCTGGAAGAGAAGAAACTCGGAAATCGATTCTTCGACCATGAACAATGAGTGACATACGTCCATCTTGTGGAAGACGTTGCTCGGTTAAATCTAAAGAAGACATAACTTTTAAACGTACGACTAAACCAGACCAATACATTTTATGGAGTAAACGTATCTCTTGTAAAACACCATCTATTCGATATCGAATCCGAATATAATCTTCTTCGGGTTCGAAATGGATATCCGAAGCATTTCTTTTAACTGCATCCGTCAATAAATTATCTACTAATCGAACCATTGGTTGTGAATATTCATTGGCAATCGAAATATTAGTCGTATCAGCTTTACCTGTTTCAAGCTCTCTAAGAATACCCTCAATGGACAATTCATAACCGTAATAATTATCAATAGCCGTTTGTATTTCTGCCTCGACGACAAGCACCGGAGCAACGTGTAAATTTGGATTTTGGAGATGGCGTTTAATTTTATCTAAAACCAATATATCGCCGGGATTAGACATCGCAAGTTGCGGAGTTTTTCAAGGTAGTTGTCCGATAAACGTGTTTTAAGCGACGGCTTGAACCGGAACAATTTCCCGATCCGGATTTAAGCTTACCGCGCCTACTGGTGTCCAATTTCTGGTCTGTCTGCCAGACCATCTTTCTGGATACTTTGATTTTGCTAATTCATACACCACTTTACGTTGTCCAAGCAGCGCTACATCTTTTAGCCCATGGCGCTCGCTAGGCGTTACATATCGAATACCGCTATGGCGATGTTCATGGTTGTAAAACTGTTCGAACTTCAACATCCACTTCCTGGCATTCTCTAAGGTTGAAAACCCTTTAGTCGTCGTGT
>VCMI01000087.1 GCA_006222135.1 Thiomicrorhabdus sp.
ACACGACGACTGGTCAAAAGACATTGGTCTGGAATTATTCACTTTGTCGAGTCGCGTATTAGCAACGGTACKACTGGAAGGCATTAATAGTAAGGTGCAATTAGCCAAAAGACGCGCCAGAGGCTATCGCAATATCGGGAATTTCATCAACATGATTTATTTCCTATGCGGAAAACTGAAATTCAACTACCCACTCTATTTCACATAGAGCCAACAAATTCATCTCCGCCCACTCTGGCTAAGGTATCGCCCTTGCGAATAATGCTTTGCATGCGATTTGCTACTTCTATTAATACTTTATCGCCAACAGAATGGCCGTAACTATCATTGATAATCTTAAAATTATCCAAATCAATAAAGCAGACACAGAGTTGTAAACCTAAACGCTCTGATACCTGTAAAGAGTGCTCTAATCGAGCATGTAATAAGGTTCTATTCGGCAAGTTAGTAAGAGGATCATGATGTGCTAAATACTCCAAACGCACTTCAGAATCTCTCAGTTTAGTGACATCTACTGCCGTACCGACTACTTGAGTCACCTGTTGATCTGCATCGCGTAAAAAAGGCGTGTCATAACTTCTAAAAATACGATATTGGCCATCTTGATGCTTTAATTGATATTCAATAGCTTGAGACTCACCATCTTGTAACTTCGTTAACTCAGCAAAGTTCGCTTGTACTCTGGGTAAGTCATCAGGGTGAAACAATGACATATCGATTAGGTTTTTGTCACCTGCCTTAATTTCCCCAGGCGTGTAGCCCAAAAGGGTAAAAACAGCTTCATTACAATAGATTATTCTTTGCTCAATTAGATCAAATATATAGACAAAAATAGGTGCAAAACCGAGCACTTTGTTAATAAATTTCTTTTGTTCTTTAAGCTGCCCAACCGCTTCATGAGAATCCGTAATATCTTTGTGCGTGCCTCTGATTCGTAAAGGACGATTCTGTTCATCACGCTCAATAATAGAACCTTGCGCCAAAACCCACTTGTAATCACCCGATTTAGTTCGTAGTCTAATTTCCTTAGCGGTAACTGGATTTTTATCCTCAAGATACGCTGTTAAATTCCCCTGTATCTCCAGGATATTATCATCTGGGTGTAAGCGTGATTGATACTCATCAAAGCTAGTGCCAATTTCATTTTCCGCGTAGCCCAGCATGGATTTCCACTGCTTAGAGTAGAACACCTCATTCTTCATGGTATCCCACTCCCATACACCGAGGCCTACTGCCTCAAGGTACTGAACCCACTCATGATCGTTGTACTTTGAATCTGTCATTAATTTTTGGTCCAATATAAAACGAATCTAAATCTAAACGAGTATAGCAAACGAACCCTAATAAAATTTACAAATAAGATGCATTATCATTAATGATTTGCATGTCATTCCAAAACAAATGACTCTTAAATATTCTATCTTCACAATAGTATATTAATAAGGCCGTTCTATTAGTGGTCTCTATAAAAAATATCGTCAAGCTGATTATTGTCACTTTGATTTCGCAAAACTTTTGTATGCCACTATAATTGAGTCTATTAAAATAGACAACTTGCACTCTTATGACCAAAAAACAATCTTTACGCTTATTAACCCCTCTTTTCAAATTCATCGCCGGTAAGCCTAAATATATCCTGCTCATTTTTTTAGCGGGTGGACTTTGGTTTGCTTACGAATCTCTTGTGGCTCGCCCTGCCATGAGTTATATGGGGCTTCCCAAAGTAGAATCCGGTATTGGGACAAGTGGTTGGTCACATGTTTTGCGTAATGAAGCCTACCTTCTGGAGTACTCGGAAAAATTAGCGAACCCATTATGGGTCACCTATAAGGTCACCGCGAAGCGGTTTAAAAGCGGCAAACGTCCGAGTGGATTTAAAACCGATTGGCGTAGCATTGCAGACATTAGCCATAGCGATTACACAGGCTCAGGATACGATCGTGGCCATATGGCGCCTAACTATCTGATTGCCAGCCGTTATGGTAAGTCGGCGCAGCAAGAAACCTTTTTAATGACCAATATCACTCCGCAAAAACCCGCTCTTAATCGGAAGTCTTGGCAACGTTTGGAAGAGATTATTGGTAATGACTTTTCAGAATGGCAGGGTGATTTCTGGGTGGTGACAGGGCCTATTTTTGACGAAAACCCTAAAAGAATTAAACAGACTCAGGTGGCAATTCCTAAAGCCTTTTATAAAATACTGATCAAACCAACCGCCCCTGGAAAACCTGCGATTGCGTTGGCTTTTATATTTCCACAAAATGCCAAAAAGAATGTGGATTTAATGACCTTTGTCACATCCGTTGATGAGATTGAAGCCCAAACGGGGATCGATTTTTTCTCTAAATTAGAAGATGATGTTGAAGATGCTCTAGAAGCGGCTAAAATGCCAAAAGCTTGGCGCTTAGAAGAAGTCTCTAATCGCCCTTCTCGTTATTAAAACTAGACCCAATAAAGTGATCAAAAATGACTGATAAACCTGAAAATTCTAACAGTGCTGTTTCTCGCAGAGACTTTCTCAGGATCGGAACAGGCTCCTTACTCGCTCTTAGCCAGATGGGCTGTACTCCCACACAAATTCGTCAAAGCATTACCTCCAGCCATCAACTCTATAAAGGCGACGTTTCCCAAGCAATTGCTTCACAAATCCCAGGTTCAGGCATCCCCGAAGTGGATAGTTTGGTCAGAAAGCAGATTACTAGCTTATTAGATGAACTGGTGCAGACTTGGGGTGAAAAGCGTATTGCCAGCCCTAAAGAGTATGTAAAGTACACCGATGACTACCAAAGTCGAGCTTTGATTAACTTTACAACAGGGCAAATTAAAGTTGAAACGCTGATTAATAAAGACTCTAAATTGGCGCTCAAAAAAGCTATAGTGAGTACCTTGTTGACACCGAACGACCCTTCTCAGGTTGACCTGCTCAGCGCAAAACCGATACAAGCTGGGCAAACGCCTTTCTTAGTGGATTTAGTGCGAGATCATGACAACCATGCCGTACGCTATGCCTGGCGTGCTAACCGTTTTGCAGACTACTTGATTAAAAATGGCTATAAAACCCGTCAAGATAGGGTCAACGGTCAGAACAAAACAAGACATTACGTTGCTTTTGATATGCTCAAAGATTACCAAGGGCAACAAAAGCATCGTTACCAAATGGATGTCCTTCGACAAGCCAAGCGGTTTCACGTGGAACCCGCTCTGATTTACGGAATTATCGAAACTGAGAGTGCCTTTAACCCGTTCGCAATCAGCTCTGCTCCTGCTTATGGCTTAATGCAAATCGTACGGACCTCGGCCGGCAGAGACGCTTATCAACTTATTAATAATCGACCTGGCACACCCAGTAAAAAAACCCTCTTTAACCCCTCGCATAATATTGAATATGGCGTAGCCTATCTGTCGATTTTATCTGACCGCTATCTCAGCGGAATTCGCCATCCAAAATCTAAAGAGTATTGTGTGATTGCGGGCTATAACACCGGAGCAGGTAATGTTTTGAAAGCTTTTTCTCGCGATAAAAGGCAAGCGGTGCGAAAAATTAATACGATGAGCCCTCAAGAGGTTTATCACTATCTCACCCAACAATTAGCCTATGCGGAAGCACGTCGATATCTGGTTAAGGTGACTAAAAATAAACGTAAATACCAAGTTGTTTAAGATTATCTACTGCTTTTAGGCATCAGGAGTGTTCTAAAACTCAACGTAAATTAAATTGACCCTGCGCTCACATGGTTTTATAAAGCCGCAGGACATGCCCTGCGCCCACATGGTTTTGTAAAATCACAGGACCTGCCAGGCCTGGTCAGATCTTTACGAGTCCATTATCCAACGATGCTAAAAAGAGTTTCCTAAGTCATCAAAGAGCTCAACTTTGATGTTCTTTAAAATTGAATGATTCCGCATTAACGCTTCATCTACGGGGAAAATCTGGGCTAAGCTTTCATTAAAATAAAACAGCTAAAACAGCCCTTAATTCTAAACACGTTCTTTAAAGTCGAAATCCAGCGCGTTATCCCATAAAATAGAGGCTTATCCTAATACACGTTTATCAAGAGCCCGGAATCCATGAATACCTTGAACCATTTAACCCAGCAGCAAAAAGACACCCTCTATGCACAAGCGCATGAAGCCGTGGGTGCGTTTCAGTTTGATGAATCCGTGGTCGCCGTATTCCCGGATATGATTCAACGCTCAGTGCCAGGTTATCAAACTATTCTGACAGGCATTGGTGAACTGACCAAAAAACACGCCCAGAACAATACCAAACTCTATGATTTGGGCTGTTCACTAGGCGCTGCGACTTTGACGATGCGACGTAATATTGAAGGTAAAAACTGTGAGATTATCGCGATTGATAATTCAGAGGCGATGATTCAACGCGCACAAGAGTATCTACACGCCTATCACTCTGATGTCCCAGTTCACTTACAGTGTGCCGATATGACCAAAGTGCCAATTGAAAACGCTTCAGTAGTCGTTATTAACTTTACCCTGCAATTCATTGATCCGGATCAACGTGAAAAGTTGCTGGCTGATATTTACCATGGCCTGCAACCGGGTGGAATTTTGATTCTCTCAGAAAAAATTCATTTTGAAGATGAAAGCCTGCAAGAGAGCATTGAGTATATGCACCTGCAATTTAAACGCGCTAATGGCTATTCGGAGTTAGAAATCAGTCAAAAGCGTAGCTCTTTAGAAAATATCTTAATCAGCGATACCGAACAAACACACTTAGAGCGTTTTAAACAGGTCGGCTTCAAATCGGCTGGCATTTGGTTTCAAGCCTATAATTTTGCCTCTTTTATCGCCATTAAATAAGCTCTTTAGTTAACTTACCAGGCCTGGTTATCTTTTCTAAGCGACTTCAAAGTCTGACCTTAAAGACTTATAATGCCCAGACTTAATTCAGATACTGGGCAGGTTTCACGTGAAACGACACTACGATACATTTTGGGCACGTTTAGATGAGACTAAACTAGCATCTTGGCAACAAGCCCTGCCGCCCATTCTCGATGAAGCCCTCAACCCTGAAGGCAACGGCAACCTGCACCGCTGGTTAACCGCGATGCAAGCCATTGAAACCTACCCAAGCAATGGGGATTATGACATCAATCACTCTGTTATAAGAGTCAGTGATGCCAAAACCTTGTCTCCCGATGACAGAATTATACTTGAAGAGACTCTTCGAGCCTTCCAACCCTGGCGCAAAGGCCCTTTTAGCATTCACGGCATCCATATCGATACCGAATGGCACTCCGACTGGAAGTGGGACAGAGTACGCCCGCACCTCTCACCATTAGCTGGCAAAAAGGTATTAGATATCGGCTGTGGCAGTGGTTATCACCTATGGCGCATGGCAGGCGAAGACACAGAGCTTGCCGTAGGGGTTGATCCCAACCTACTGTCAATGAGTCAGTTTTTAATCTTAAAGCATTTCATTGGCGAATCTGTACCCGCCTATTTTTTACCGCTAACTTTAGAGCAACTCCCCGTCTCCACCAAAGGTGGCGCCTTTGATACCGTCTTTTCAATGGGCGTGTTATATCATCGTCGTTCACCGATTGACCATATCTACGACCTCAAGAAACATATGGTCCCAGGTGGAGAGCTAGTGCTGGAAACCCTGGTCATTCCTGATGATTATGGCCAATTATTACTCCCCGAAGACCGTTATGCGCAAATGCGTAATGTCTGGTTTTTACCTTCGGTACCAGAGCTTACACACTGGTTAAAACGCTGTGGTTTTGAAAACATCAGATGTGTCGATATAGACCAAACCAGCATCGAAGAGCAACGTAGTACCGATTGGATGACGTGGAACTCGCTAGAAAGCTTTCTAGACCCAGAAGACCACAATAAAACCATAGAAGGTTATCCCGCGCCATTGCGTGCCGTAATGGTCTGTAATACACCTAAGTAGACGTTAAGTTTACGCTTAAACATATTCACCACGAAGACACGAAGATACGAAGTTTTAAAAATAATATGACCAGGCCTGGTAGCTTTATTTAAACCATTCAAAGCGAAGTAATCCAGGCGTTAACGTCTAAATATGGCGCTTAGTCATAAGCCATGGATTGCCACGTCACTGCGTTCCTCGCAATGACGGTGGCTTTTAATCTTTCTTCGTGTCTCTGTGCCTTCGTGGTTCAAATCTGGTAGCTTTATTTAAATCATTCAAAGCGCAGTAATCCAGGCGTTAACGTCTAAATATGGTGCTTAGTCGTAAACCATGGATTGCCACGTCACTGCGTTCCTCGCAATGACGGTGGCTTTTAATCTTTCTTCGTCTCTCTGTGCCTTCGTGGTTCAAATCTCTTTAATTCAGAGATACATTCAAGTCGTAAGTGCAACAGTTTTAATTTCCCAGAACACCTCATTAGGTGTTCTGAATCCTAAACACTTTCTTGGGCGATTGTTGAGCTTATCAACAACCCAATCAATTTCTTCCTGAGTTACTTTATCGAAGTCTGTTCCTTTTGGAAAGAATCGTCTTAACAATCCATTGGTATTTTCATTGGTTCCACGCTCCCAAGAAGAGTAAGGGTGGGCAAAATAAAAATCTGTCCCAAGCTCTTTTGCCATCGTTTGGTAKTGTGAAAACTCTTTGCCATTAGTCTGWMGTGTAATGAATGAACAGGCCTGTTAGTCGTCGTGT
>VCMI01000088.1 GCA_006222135.1 Thiomicrorhabdus sp.
ACACGACGACTAACGCCTAATGAATTATTTAAGGGGCTGCAAKTTGATTTACTTGCAGCATGATTAAATTGCACTTATTACTTGAAACCGCGAAGCATTAAAGCCTGATTAACCGTTAAATAGACCTAAATTAATATTAAAGACCAGAGTATTCAGACTCTAAATAAGGAAATTGCTTGATATTTTCTGCTGTTTCGCTAAAATCACTTCTTTGGATTTCTTGTATCCAAAAAGCAACTGCACTGGGTGGCATTTTTAAGTCTTACTTGTTGATTTACAATTAAGATGATTTAAAAATACTCAACTCATCAGTTGCTTTTTTTGTTTTATAAGCATTGGGTTGAGACCTCTACACGAGTCAATGAACGGCTACAAATGGCTAAAACTTGACTGATTTTTGTTAAAAACCTAGGCAATAGCTCGCTATTACCCACGATTTTTACCGCAATCAGCCTAAATTTTATCTCATTTCTATCTCGCCCCCGACTCGTGTAAAGGTCTCGTATTATTTTTACGCTACAGGCGTGATAGGAAAGAATGAGTATGTCGAACCACATTATGAACACCTATGCTAGATTGCCCGTTACCTTTGAAAAAGGCGATGGCGCGACCTTGCAAGACAGTGAAGGTAAAACGTATTTAGACGCTATCAGTGGTATTGCCGTGACCAGTTTAGGGCATGCTCATCCATTCATTTCTGAAGCGATCTGTAAGCAGAGTCAGCAACTTATACACACCTCCAACTTATACAACATTAAAAATCAGCAGCTGTTAGCGGATCGGTTGACTGAGCTCTCAGGCATGGAGCAAGTGTTTTTTGGTAATTCCGGCGCAGAGGCCAATGAAGCTGCCATAAAAATTGCTAAAAAATTCGGCAACCAGCAGAACATTACTAACCCGACCATTATCGTGATGGAAAACAGCTTTCATGGTCGAACCATGGCCACGCTTTCTGCCACAGGCAACTCTAAAGTACACGAAGGTTTTCAGCCTTTAGTGGGCGGATTCACTCATGTACCGTTTGATAACGTGCCAGCGGTGGAAGCGCTCTCTGACAACAGTGACATTGTGGCAATCTTAGTTGAACCGATTCAAGGCGAAGGTGGTGTTCATGTTCCACAAAAAGGCTATTTAACGGCTCTCAGAAAAATCTGTGATGCCAATAACTGGTTACTGATGATTGATGAGATTCAAACTGGCATGGGCCGTACCGGTCAATGGTTTGCTTTTCAACACGAAAATATCACGCCTGATGTATTAACGCTCGCGAAAGCGCTTGGCAATGGCGTGCCGATTGGAGCCTGTATCGCCAACAATAACGCGACTGATGTTTTAGTCCCTGGCAATCACGGCACCACTTTTGGCGGCAACCCTTTAGCGTGTGCTGCAGGTTTAGCGGTGATTGAAGTGCTAAAGACACACAATTTTATCCCAGCAGTTGCCAAAAAAGGTGAATTACTGCTAAACCAATTCAGATCAACACTTGAAGGGCAAGCTGGGGTCGTTGCCATCCGTGGCATGGGCTATATGATCGGCATTCAAATTGACCGCCCTTGTGGTGAACTGATCAAAACAGCCCTAGATAAAGGCTTATTAATTAATGTCACACGTGGTGATACGGTGCGTTTGCTACCGAGCTTTGTAATGAGCCAAGAACAAACAGACCAGCTTGTCACTAAGCTCTCACAAATGATTATCGACTTTCTGAATCAATAACCGATTCAATTCCCTTAATTTTAATAGCGTAACGCTCGGCACTTTCCAGCGTTATGCAAATCAATAAAAGACTGGACCTATGACTGTTAGACACTTTTTAACATTAAATGACTTAACACCTGCTGAACTACAACAAATCATGCAACGTGGGATTGAGTTAAAAAAAATGCGAAAAGCAGGCGAGATCTTTGAACCGCTTAGCAACCAAACCCTCGCGATGATTTTTGAAAAATCTTCGACGCGTACTCGCATCTCGTTCGAAGCGGGTATGACGCAACTAGGCGGGCATGCACTTTTCTTATCTTCAAATGACACTCAACTTGGACGTGGTGAGCCTATCGAAGATAGTGCTCGCGTTATCTCTAGCATGGTTGACGGTATTATGATTCGAACCTTTGGCCATGATGTTGTTGAGACGTTCGCCAAACACTCTTCAGTACCTATCATCAATGCGCTTACCGATGACTTTCATCCTTGCCAGTTACTCGCAGACATGCAGACCTTCCAAGAGCACCGTGGTAGCATTCAAGGCAAAACCGTGACTTGGGTCGGTGATGGCAACAACATGTGTAACTCCTATATTAATGCCGCTGCGCAATATGATTTTAATTTACGGATTGCTTGCCCTGAAGGCTATGATCCTAATATGGAATTGGTGAATTTACATAAAGGTCGTGTAGAAATCGTTCGTAATGTATTTGATGCCGCTGAAAATTCTGACCTGATTGCCACCGATGTGTGGGCGAGCATGGGTCAAGAGGAAGAGCAGAAATTACGTGAGAAAGCGTTCGCTGACTATCAAGTGACGGCACAAGTGATGCAAAAGGCGAATTCAGACGCCCTCTTTATGCACTGCTTACCCGCCCACCGTGGTGAAGAAGTCTCTGGTGAAGTGATTGATGCCAAGGACAGTGTCGTTTGGGATGAAGCAGAAAATAGACTGCATGCACAGAAAGCATTACTAGAGTTCTTAATGTCTAAAATATAGACCCCAGTACCTTTCTGCTTCCCATAAAAAACCCCGCACTTTGAAGTGACCCCCAAATGTTGGACACCAACTCTGGGGGTTTTTTATGTCCAAATACAATCGAGAATTTAAACTGGCGATTGCCAGGCAATGCCTTTCTCATGAATCTAGTCGTTCGATTTCAAAACGGCTCGGTATTCCAGATCGTTATATCCGTTACTGGGCTCAAGTCTATCGTTTCCATGGTCACAATTCGTTTATCAAACGTAAAACCCCCTGCTCTTTTGAAGACAAATATCGTATCCTAAAAACAATGCACGAAAATCACTGGTCTATTACTTATACTAGTATTGTCTATAACATGAGTTCTTCGGGTACGATTTCTACTTGGCTAACTCAATTCGAACGGTTCGGCCTTTCAGGCTTGCAGCCTAAAAAGCAGGGTAGAAAATTGAAAAAAACCAAAAGCAAGAGCCCGTTAAGCCAGCTGAACAAATGAGCCTAGAAGAGTTACGTGAAGAACTCGAGTACCGTCGAGCGGAGAATGCCTATTTAAAAAAGCTCGATGCCCTGCTTCAGGAAAAAGGACGCCAAACCAAGAAAAAGCAGGGCTCATAGATAAGCTTAGAAAGTTCTATCAACTTAAACATCTTCTCAAGGCCGCAGGGCTTGCACGAAGTGTGTTTTATTACCATCAGGCTCGCAGTGCGCTACCTGATCGTTATGCGGACGTTAAAAGAGCGATTCAACAACTCTTTAATGGACATAAAGGTCGTTATGGGTATCGACGCATTACCTATGCAATAAGGCGATTAGGTCACATTCTCAACAAGAAGGCCGT
>VCMI01000089.1 GCA_006222135.1 Thiomicrorhabdus sp.
ACGATTTAACACGACGACGACTACATTGGAATTGACATAAGCAAAGACACCTTTGATGCGGCAACAAGTGAGCAGAAGCAAAGCATCATTTTTAAGAACACTGTAGCAGGATATAAAAAATTCAAAACTTGGGTTTCTAAGTTTAATGAACCTCATGTTTGCATGGAAGCAACAGGGAAATATTATTTGGGGCTAGCCACCTCTCTTTACCAACAAGGCGTTTCAGTCTCAGTCGTAAATCCATTAAGAATTAAACGATATGCTCAATCGGGATTAAATAGAGTTAAAACGGATAGTGAAGATGCTAAGGTTATTGCGCAATTTTGTAAGACAGAAAAATTGGTGCTCTGGGCGCCTGATAAGCCCGTAATACAAGAGCTTCAAGAGTGGTATAAACTTAAAGAGCTTCTAACACGCCAGCAAACTCAATTCAAAAACCAACTGAAAAGTGGATTAAATTCACGCGTAAGAAAAGTTCAAGAAAAGCAAATTCAGCAGATTGAAAAAAGCATTCAAACGGTTATCGCTAAAATTAAAGAATGTATTCAATCAGATAAAGAGCTTTGCCAAAGCGTAAAACTTCTTGAAAGCATTACCAGTATTGGTGAGAAAACAGCCATGGACTTAATAACGTTTATCAAAGATATTAAGCGTTTTGACAAAGCAAAAAACCTGGCTAGTTTTGCAGGGCTGACACCTCAAATCATTCAATCTGGGACGAGTGTAAATAGCTCCAGGTTGTCTAAAATGGGTAATGCCAATTTAAGGAAATGCCTGTACATGCCAGCCATTAATGCAATGGCTTACAACGTGCCATTAAAGAGATTTGCAGACGGATTAAGGGCTAAAGGCGTAGCAAGCGGAAAGATTAAAGTGGCTGTCATGCGTAAATTAATTCACATTGTGTTTGCTGTTTTAAACAGTGGCAAACCTTTTGATCCAGAATATAAGATGTGTGTTTGACTTAAAGAATCAAACACGGTATCTGGTCATTATCTATGAATAGTTAAGTGAATAGATTAATGAATAGATTAATTTAAGTAAATATTTATATTTTTCAGTCAGTTGATGAGCTTATTAGTGTTTATCTTTCTTTAAAGTGAATAGAAAACTTTGTAATTCTCTTTGATCCTACGCTCACATGATTTTAAAAGGTCACAAGGTAGTTACCAGGCCTGGTCGCTTTATATCAAATGTTTAAATGTTTCACCACGAAGACGCGAAGTCACGAAGTCACGAAGCAAAAAACAAGATGTCTAATCAATCTCTGTTTTTTCAATGAAACCAATCATAAATCCGAAAACCTCTTTCTGTCATTGCGAGCGTAGCGAAGCAAAGCAATCCAGGGTTAACGTCTAGATTCGGTGCTTTGCCGACAGCTATGGATTGCCACGTCACTGCGTTTCTCGCAATGACGGTGGTTTTTAATATTTCTTCGTGGTCAATCAAGTGCACCTATTCCATTAATATGTAGTTTTACAAATGAAAAACGCACTAGCAGCCAGAGTTGTTAGTGCGCTTAAATGTTCTAAAAACGCCGTTAAACGTTTTTAAATAATGATTACGGCTTAGAACAAGCCAGTAATTACTCCGTTATCATCAATATCGATGCGTTCTGCGGTCGGTACTTTTGGTAGGCCAGGCATGGTCATCATATTGCCGGCGATAGCAACAATAAAGCCCGCACCATTCTCCAATTTAACATCACTGATTTCAACGATATGGCCACTGGGTGCGCCTTTGGCAGTTGGATCTGTAGAGAAAGACATTTGCGTCTTGGCCATACAGATTGGTAAGTGGCCGTAGAGTTCTTGCAGTCTGGTTATCTCATCACGTACCTTGGCACTGGCGGTAATCTCTTTCGCGCCATATAACTTCGTGGCGATGGTTTCCATTTTCTCCCACAAAGGTAGCTCATCTTCATACAAGTAATCAAAACCAGGCTCGCGGTTGTCTACAATGTCCAATACGGCTTCAGCAAGCTCTTCGGCACCTGCCCCGCCCTCTGCCCAATGTTTCGAGATAACGCATTTCACGCCCAAAGCTTCACACTTGGCTTGCAACAGTGCCGTTTCGGCATTGGAATCAAAGGTGAAGTGGTTAATGCATACTACGACAGGCAGACCGTAGTTGTCGGTGATATTGTGTAAATGGCGCTCAAGGTTAACAAAACCTTCTTCTAGGGCACTTAGGTTCTCCTGGTTAAGGTGGTCTTTTTCAATGCCGCCGTGATATTTAAGTGCACGAACCGTGGCAACTAAGACCACGGCAGAAGGCGCTAGTTTCGCTGAACGACATTTGATGTTTAGGAACTTCTCGGCCCCTAAATCTGCGCCAAATCCAGCTTCAGTTATCGCGTAATCAGCTAATTTTAAAGCGGTTTGCGTGGCGGTTACCGAGTTACAACCGTGAGCGATATTGGCGAAAGGGCCACCGTGAACAATCGCAATGTTGTTCTCTAAGGTTTGTACAATGTTTGGCTTGATGGCGTCTTTTAATAAGGCGGCCATAGCGCCTTGGGCTTTAAGGTCACTGGCGTAAATCGGCGTGACTCTGTCGGCTTTATAAGCGACAACAATACGTCCTAGACGCTCTTTCATATCAACACGGTTAGTGGCGAGACATAAGATTGCCATAACTTCTGATGCAACCACAATATCAAAACCATCTTCACGTAAATAACCGTTGGCAGGACCGCCTTGGCCGACAGTGATTGAGCGTAAGGCACGGTCATTCATATCAACCACACGCTTCCATTTAATCCGGCGCGGATCAATGCCTAGAGCGTTGCCGTGGTTAATGTGATTATCAATCATCGCAGACAATAAGTTATGGGCGACACCAATGGCGTGGAAATCACCGGTAAAGTGCAAGTTGATGTCTTCCATTGGTACAACTTGCGAATAACCGCCACCGGCTGCGCCACCTTTCATTCCAAAACAAGGGCCTAAAGAAGGTTCACGCAAACACATAATAGTTTTCTTGCCAGCGTGTTTACCCTCTTGTTTTCCTAAGCGGTTCATTGCATCGCCTAAACCGACAGTGGTGGTGGTTTTACCTTCACCGGCAGGCGTTGGGCTAATCGCTGTGACTAGGATTAATTTACCTTGTGTCTTGTTGTGTGAAACTTGGTCTACATACTCTAATGAGAGTTTGGCTTTGTAATGACCATAAGGATCTAAATGCTCCGCAGGGATTCCAAAAATTTCTTCTGCTAGGCCAATAATAGGCTTCATCTTGGCTTTTTGAGCGATTTCGATATCTGACATAGGTGTTCCTCAATTCTTATATAGCTTTACGCTTAAGTATTTAATTTAAAAGATTCTAGAGTCGTGAGTGACGCTTGGATTTTTGGTCAAGTGCAGTCATATTCAAAACAGGAATTGGGTAAAAGACTGTTTTGATTCGATTCTCTAGAGTAGTTCTATCCAATGCTTAACCGGTGTTTTAGTGCCTTTTTGTAAGTGCATTAAACAGCCGATATTCGCGGTAACAATAATGGGGGTTTTGACTTCTAATAAATTCGCCAGCTTGTTGTCTCTGAGTTGTTTAGAGAGTTTTGGCTGAAAAATAGAATAGGTTCCGGCAGAGCCACAGCATAGGTGGGCATCTTTAACGGGATTAACGCGATAACCCAATTTACCAAGGGCTTCTTCGACCACGCCTTGCAGTTTTTGTCCGTGTTGCAGGGTGCAGGGTGAGTGGAAGGTTATTTTTGGTTGTCAAAATGGGTAAAAATTGACAGATCTTGTGAGAGCAAGAACTCCGAAATATCTTTAGTGTGTTCTGCGATACGTTTTGCTTTAGGGGCATATTCGGCATCTTCTCTGAGCAAGTGTGGATAATCTTTAATCATTACCCCACAACCACTGGCATTAGAGATAATCGCTTTGACGCCTTGATCTAAATAGGGCAGCCAAGCATCAATATTGGTTTTTACCTGAGCGATGGCGTCTTTTGAACCTGATAGGTGATGGTCGACCGCGCCACAACATTGATCTTGTGGCGTTTCAATGACGTTTAGGCCTAAGCGGTTAAGCACTTTAATGCTTGATTGATTGATGTTTGGCGCTAAAGCCGGTTGAACGCAACCTGATAACAACAATACGCTGGATTTAAGTGCGTCAGATTGATCTTGCAGGGATTGTTTAAGAGCCAGTTCTTCCACTGTAAATTGAATCGCTTGAGAGTGTCTTAAAAACGGCATTAACCGAATGGTCAGATTAAAAACCAAGCCGTCGTTAAGCTTTTACGAACCGCATAGCGGCTGAGTCTTTGCAGGGGATGACGCGGACTGCGTTCTTCAACGACTTCACGTCCAATATCCAATAAATGCCCGTATTCGACGCCAGAAGGACAGGTGGTTTCACAAGAGCGGCAGGTTAAGCAGCGGTCTAAATGATCTAAGGTATCTTTAGAGACTTCATTGCCTTCTAAAACACTTTTAATCAGATAGATTCGACCCCTCGGAGAGTCGAGTTCATCGCCTAAGATTCCGTAAGTGGGGCAAGTCGAAAGACAGAAACCACAATGTACGCAAGATCTTAAAATCTTATCGGCTGTTTGTCCTTGCTCCGTTGCAAGTAGATCAGTAGGTAAATTTGTCTGCATAAATACGTCTATTCTTGGCTTCTATTATGTGTGTTTCGGTGATTAAAGTTTGTCTTTAGTCGTTTAAAGCTGTTTAAAGATGTGATTTGGATCAAATACGTCTCGTAACCCTAGCTTTATTTTCTGCACGCAAGGCGTGTCGTTGTGCCTTGGGGCGAAGCGCGTTTGCCACAATGTCACGTAGGGGTGGTTAGGTTTATGTGGACTCGCAACCCAGCGACGAGTGCCGCCCATGCCGACCGCAATGGTGTTCTCAATTGCCGGGTTGGTACTTTCGACATCGACACGCCAAAGCTTTTCACCTGCTTCAAGTTCCGGTCTAAAGGGATTAAGTGTGAGCCAAATACTATTATCACACTCTCTTACGCCAACTTGATTGGTTTGCAGAGAGTGCTCACCGGCCACTCGATAGTAAAAGCGCCCTTGGTAATAAGCGCCGCCGGTCATAGGCAGTGCCGTGCCAGCCATTTTATTCATTAGCAAAATAGCTTCATTTTCGGGCATTTCAATGCAATAGGTGACTTCTATCGCTAATGGAATTACTTTTAGACTCATTTCGGTAATTAAGGCCATTGAACCCTTTGAGCCCACCAACATGCGGGAGACATCATAACCGGCCACGTTTTTAATCATTTTGCCACCAAAACCGAGCTGACGACCTTGGCCATCAATCATTTTGGTCCCTAAAACAAAGTCTCTCAATATCCCTCTAAAGGGTTTTGAAGGGCCAGTCAAGCCAACGGCATAGGTGCCGCCAATGGTCGAGTTGCCATAGTCAGGTGGCTCGAACGCTAGCATTTGGTTACGCTCAGCTAAGGCGGCTTGCAGTTCGGTTAAAGGTGTTCCTGCTTTGACGGTGACCACTAACTCTGCTGGTTCATACTCAATGATTCCGCTGTAGTTGGAGATATTAAGTTCTTGTACAGGGTCTCCATTAAGGTCTTCGTTCCTCAAGGGCACTTTGCTTTGATTGCCGGTAATTTGAATGGTTTGCTTGTCTAAGTTCGCTTGTTTGACTTGCTCTGCAAACTGCTCGACAGCATGATTGGGCGTTGAAAGAGTGGCCATTAAAAACGCTCCAAATGCGGATGAGGTAGTTGATTGTTATGAACGTGCATTTGACCAACTTCGGCACAACGATGCAATGTAGGCACCGCTTTACCTGGATTAAGCAGGCCTGTGTCATCAAATACGGCTTTAATACCGTGGAAAATCTCTAACTCAGGGGTATTGTATTGATGACACATAGAGTTGAGCTTTTCAACGCCCACACCATGTTCACCGGTAATGGTTCCGCCGACATCGACACACAAGTTTAAGATTTCTGTGCCGAACTTTTCAGTCAGTTGAAGTTCTCCCTCTTTGTTTGCATCGTAGAGAATCAGCGGGTGTAAATTACCGTCACCGGCGTGGAAGACATTAGCGACTTTCAGCCCGTAGATACCGGAAAGACGATCAATCTCTTCTAAAACAAACGCCAATTTATTACGCGGAATGGTGCCGTCCATGCAGTAATAATCCGGTGAAAAACGCCCAACGGCTGGGAAGGCATTTTTACGACCTTGCCATAAAGCGATACGCTCTTTCTCGCTTTGCGAAACGGTGATTTTATAGGCGCCTTTCTGGGACAAAATATCCGCAACACGTTTGGCATCGGTTTGCACTTGTGCGTGACTGCCATCGACTTCACAAAGTAACAGTGCCTCAGCTTCAGTCGGGTAGCCCACCTTGGCGAACTCCTCGGCGGCCATGAGAGAGAACTTATCCATCATCTCCAAGCCGGCCGGAATAATACCTTGTTCAAGCACGCTGGTTACCGCATCGGCACAATCACTGACGGAATGAAAAGCGGCCATGACCAATTGAGCGGCTTCTGGTTTAGGCAGCAGTTTAAGTTTAATTTCGACAATCACGCCCAGCAAACCTTCTGAACCATTCATTAGCGCCAATAGATCAATGCCATCATCTTTTTCATCAAAGTTGCTTTCTTCGCCATCCATATTGAGAACTTTGATGGAGAGGACATTGTGCACCGTTAGACCATATTTAAGGCAGTGTACACCACCCGAATTTTCGGCCACATTACCGCCTATCGAACAGGCGATTTGCGATGAAGGGTCTGGCGCATAGTACAAACCATATTTCTCTACCGCTTGGCTGACGGCGATATTACGCACACCTGGTTGCACGACGGCAATACGCTGCAATGGATCAATTTTGATAATTTCACTGAGTTTAGAAAGCCCCAAGACAACGCCATCTTTCAAAGGCAAAGTGCCTCCTGCTAGTCCCGTTCCTGAACCACGCGTAATGACCGGAACCTTATATTGCTTACAGATTCGTAGTACGGCTTTAACCTGCTCCACATTATCTGGTAAGGCCACAGCAAGTGGTTTTTCACGGTAAGCAGAGAGGCCATCACATTCATAAGGGCGGCAAGACTCCACGGAAGACAATACGTTTTTTGTGGTTATTGCGTCTGTAAGGGCTTGAATTACATCCATTTTTTTAACTCTTGTATATCGTAGTTGACTGCTATTAGAATTGACCTAATTCATTTTTCTAGTCATATTTAAACTTTAAGGAATTTCTATGCAATCTTTTAACCCACCACTACGTACTTTAATGGGGCCTGGTCCTTCTGATATTCATCCTCGCGTCCTGTCAGCGATGGCTCGTCCGACCATTGGTCATTTAGATCCTGCCTTTGTTGGCATGATGGATGAGATTAAAGAGATGCTGAAATATGCATTTCAAACTGAAAATTCTCTAACCATGCCAGTATCGGCACCCGGTTCTGCGGGAATGGAAGCGTGTTTCGTTAACTTAGTTGAGCCAGGCGATAAAGTTATCGTTTGTATCAACGGTGTTTTCGGCATGCGTATGCAAGAGAACGTTGAGCGTTTTGGCGGTGTAGCCGTTATCGTTTCTGATGAGTGGGGTACTGCAGTTACACCTTCTAAAGTAGAAGCGGCTTGTAAAGAACATCCTGATGCAAAGATTGTTGCATTTGTTCATGCTGAAACGTCAACGGGTGCGGCCTCTGATGCGAAAACAATCTGTAAGATCGCCCAAGATCACGATTGTTTAACCATTGTCGATGCCGTGACTTCTCTGGGTGGTATCGAGTTACGTGTGGATGAGTGGGGCATTGATGCAATCTACTCTGGTACACAGAAATGTATGTCTTGTGCGCCAGGTTTATCACCAATCAGCTTCAATGAACGTGCTTTAGATAAGGTGCGTAACCGTGCGACTAAGGTGCCAAGTTGGTTCCTAGATTTAAACTTGGTCATGGGATATTGGGGAGCAGGTGCTAAACGTGCTTACCACCATACTGCGCCAGTTAACACGTTATATGCATTGCATGAGGCATTGGTCATGTTAACGGACGAAGGTCTAGAAAATGCATGGGCACGTCACGCGACTAACCACCAGCAGTTAAAAACGGGCTTGGAAGCAATGGGCATTAACTTCGTTGTAGATGAAAAAGATCGTCTACCTCAGTTAAACACTATCTGGGTGCCAGAAGGCGTTGATGAAGCGGCTGTTCGTACAACCTTACTAAATGATTACAACTTAGAAATCGGCGCAGGTCTTGGGGCTTTAGCTGGTAAGGTTTGGCGTATTGGTTTGATGGGCGAAAGCTCTAAACGTGAAAAGGTTCTTTTCTGTTTAGCCGCGCTTAAAGAAGTGCTTGGAAAGTAAGACTTTATAGTCTGAAACCCTAAGCTCTAACAAAAACCCGCTATGTTCTTTGAATATAGTGGGTTTTTTTATATCTCATAGATTCAACTAGTAAGTGCAACACCTATAGGAATTGAAAAAGGCCAGTTGATAAGCTACCTTTTAAGTTCCTACACAAAAGAGGTGTTGCCCAATGAGCACATATCATCAGACTGACCTTAGAACGTCATAAATCGACCATTAGCCGTGAACTCAAACGCAATATTAAATCCCGTGGTTGGCGACCGTTGCTTGCACATACACAAGCCGTCGAAAGACGGTCAAGTAAAGCAAAAAAAGAATATCTCATGACTGCTGGGAGCTTGTTATTCACTACTTGAAGCAGCGTTGGAGCCCTGAACAAGTGAGTGGTCGAATTAAGATAAGCCACAACATAAAAATAAGTCATGAACGTATTTACCAATTTATCTACAAAGATAAATCAAGCGGAGGTTTGTTACACCAGTATTTATGTAGAAAGAAAAAATATCATAAGCGTGCAGGTATTTATGAGACACGAGGCAGGTGTCAGTCGT
>VCMI01000090.1 GCA_006222135.1 Thiomicrorhabdus sp.
ACACGACGAYKGGTAATGCCAATTTAAGGAAATGCCTGTACATGCCAGCCATTAATGCAATGGCTTACAACGTGCCATTAAAGAGATTTGCAGACGGATTAAGGGCTAAAGGCGTAGCAAGCGGAAAGATTAAAGTGGCTGTCATGCGTAAATTAATTCACATTGTGTTTGCTGTTTTAAACAGTGGCAAACCTTTTGATCCAGAATATAAGATGTGTGTTTGACTTAAAGAATCAAACACGGTATCTGGTATCTCCTGCGGCTTTACAAAATATGTGGGCTCAGGGCATGTCCTGCGGCTTTAGCAAACCATGTGGGCGCAGGGTCAAACCCTATTAACTCTTTTCTTCGTGCCTCCGTGCCTTCGTGGTAAATCCTTTCTAAGACCACACACCAATAAAGCACCTAAACCACCAGGCCTGGCTAAAACTTCTAAACGCTTTTCTTCATGACTTAGTGTCTTCGTGGTGAATCTCTTACACCCTCAGAAACCGCAAAACCAAACCGTCACAAAGCTGTTATACAAGCTTCATATTTTATTCAATTAGACCTTTTATGATGAACTCAGTTAAGCCATCTTTTTGAATGATAAAAGGAAATGACATGTCTACCAGCACCCCCGCGATGGAACAATCCCCTAATCAAGAGACGAAGACTAAAACGCTTTTAGATTCGGCCGTCAATAACACCTCTATCTTTAGTCGCAAAGGCCTATTGGACAGGCTGTTTACCGCGTGGTTCGATCGATTAGTCTATCCGCAAATCTGGGAAGATCCAGAAGTAGACATTCAGGCGTTTAAGTTAAATAGCCAATCTCGCATATTTACCATCTCTTCAGGAGGGTGCAATGCCCTTAACTACCTAACAGAACGTCCAGAATCCGTCACAGTGGTCGATTTAAATGAAGCGCATATTGCGTTGATTAAACTTAAACTGACGGCGATTAAACATTTGCCTGATCAAGCCGCCTTTTTTGATTTCTTTGGTAAGGCCGATTTAAAGAAAAACCTGGATCGCTACAATGCAGATATTAAGCCGAATTTAGATGCAAAAACCTTGGCCTATTGGGAAGCTAAAACCTCTATCTTCGGCAAAAAACGCATTACTCAGTTTACGGATGGCTTCTATCGACATGGTTTACTTGGGCAGTTTATTGGCTTGATTCACTGGGTCAGTAAACGTCAGGGATATGATATTTCTAAAGTCATGCTGGCACACACTCTTAAAGAACAACAAACCCTCTTCGATCAACATATCGCGCCGGTATTTGAAACGCGCTTAGTCAAATTTTTATGTAATCGTTCCATCGTCATGTACAGCTTGGGGATTCCACCAGCGCAGTTTGAAGAGATGGATCAAGAATCTAAGCAAGAACGTCAAGGCATGCATGATTTATTGAAAGAGCGCGCTCGCCGTTTGGCCTGTGATTTTCCCATTAAAGACAACTATTTCGCTTGGCAAGCCTTTAACCGCTCCTATGACATTGTTCATAGACAAGCGGTACCTCGCTATTTAAAAGCGGATCAGTTCGAGACTTTACAGTCAGAACAACCCAATGTGCACGTCTTTCATCAATCGATGACTGAGCGTTTAAAAGCCATGCCGAATCAAAGTCTGAATGCTTACCTATTTTTAGATGCGCAAGATTGGATGGATGCGCAACAGTTAACGGAACTTTGGCAAGAAGTGAATCGTACCGCCATGCCAAATGCTCGTGTGGTTTTTAGAACCGCTGGCACGACCTCGCCATTAGAAGCAAAATTACCGACAGAACTCCTGGAGAACTGGCATACAGATGCCTTGCAAAATCAATTATGGACACGTGAAGATCGTTCTGGCATCTACGGTGGCGTGTTTGCCTATTATCTGGCTGATCACAAAGCCGATTAAAAGACCTACAACAAACACATAATAACCAGTCATTTTTTTGACATAGCACATCACAAAAAGAAGCTTAAACATGCTACATTCTACTGCCGATATAAAATGGTTTCCCGCGCAAGACTTTGTCATGGGCTTGTCCGCTATGCAAGGTTCTCAACCGCCTAAAGCCATTCGAAACGTGCAAACAGAACTGGATAGTCTCTGTATTGAAGATCAGATTATTCCTCTGACCCGTAATCGTCATGAATACAACAACAGCTATGTTTGCTCTCCCTATACCGCCTATATTCGCTACGCTCGAGATGAATTAGGGTTGATTGATAATCGTACTTCACGTTTTGGACTTAATATCCTTATAACCGTTGCGTCTGGCCTGCTTAGGCTGGGACAAATCAATCAAACGCTTTCTATTAATAACTGGTTGTTTTCCACTAATATCGTGCCAAATTGGCAAGCAGAAAGCGTTCGTCAGTTTACCCAACAACTCGCCTCAAAAAACCCCACGCACAGTTTATCCATACGCTCCCTAAATCAAGAAACCGATGCTGAACTAATGCAGACCCTTCTTTCCAAAGGCTGGCAACTCATGCCTGCCCGACAGGTTTATCTATTTTTACAAACTGGCCAGGCCTGGTGGAAAAAGAATAATGTTCAAAACGATCAACGTTTATTACGTAAAACACCGTTCATACAGATTAAGCCCTCTGAACATAAAAGCGCTGATTTTAAATCGATTGAAAGATGTTTTAACCAACTCTTTATTGAAAAACATTCTGAACTCAACCCACAATTTAGTGCCGAATACTTTGAATTCTTACACAACCATAAACTGGTTGAATTCTTCAGTTTCAGAACGGCTGAGGGCAGAATAATCGCGAGTATTGGCCTGTTTACACAGCACGGATTAATGACCGCACCCATTCTAGGTTACGACACCGATCTACCTCAACAACTGGGACTCTATCGACTGTTGATTGCCGTCCTTCTCAAAGAGTGCCATGAACGCCAACTACCACTTAATTTAAGTTCTGGTGCGGGGGGATTTAAACGTCAACGCGGGGGTAAACCGGTGATTGAATATACCGCACTCTACACCCAACACCTTCCGTGGTTAACCCGTTTTATACTCAAAGGATTCAGCAAATTGCTCAATAAATTTGCCTCTGACTTCCTTCAGAAACACCAGCTCTAAAGGCTTTTAAGGCCAGGCATGGTCATTGCAGAAAGGTAACCACAATATGACAACAGCACACCCCGCTTGGATGACGATACAAGAAAGCTTGAATGCGCCTGTGGCTCCACAGGACGAATTGCACAGTGAAACGGCTGACACGACGAAGAAAACCTATCGAACCATCTGGATCTCCGACACTCACTTGGGCTCTAAAGGCTGCAAGGCCGAATTTTTAAGCGACTTTCTAAAGCAACATGATTGTGAGCAACTGATTTTAGTGGGGGATATCATTGACGGTTGGCGCATGCGCAAAAAAGCCTTCTGGCCGCAGTCACACACCAATGCCATCCGCCGCCTATTAACCATGGCTAAACGCAATACTCAGGTCGTCTATATCACCGGCAACCATGATGATATGTTACGTCGCTATTCAGGCATTGAATTTGGTAATATTAAATTAGTCGATGAATACATTCACCACACAGCCGATGGTAAAAAGTTGTGGTGTATTCATGGTGATCAATTTGATGGAGTGGTTCAATGCCACCGCTGGATTGCCTTCTTCGGGGATTGGCTTTATGAGACCGTTTTACACTTTAACCGCTGGTTTAACCAACTTCGCCACCGTTTCGGTTTTGGCTATTGGTCATTGTCAGCCTACTTAAAGGGCAAAGTAAAACGTGCCGTCAGCTTCATCTCCGCCTTTGAAGAGGCTGTGGGAAGATCTGCGCATGAAAAAGGCATGGATGGTGTCATCTGCGGACACATCCATCATGCCGAAATTCGAGCCTTAAAAAATGACATCACCTACTATAACTGTGGCGATTGGGTAGAATCTTGTACCGCTTTAGTCGAAGACTTTGAAGGCAATATCAAACTCATTCAATGGGTCAAAATTGATCATCAAACTTGACCAGGCCTGGCATGTCCTGCGGCTTTGTAAAACCATGTGAGCGCAGGGTCAGTTATTCTTAATTAAAACATTTGAACCACGAAGGCACGAAGACACGAAGGTTTAATGGATAACCTGTTTAATAACTATTCCCTTAGCGCTTATAAATACAAACTAAAACTGCTTCAACCCTCTTAAATCTTTTCTTCGTGACTTCGTGTCTTCGTGGTCAATTCATTTTAGACTATTAACAGAAAGACTAATTGTGATTATTAACATAAAGTAAGCGCCTTAAACGTAGACTCCTGTTAGAATAAGCCCCTTTATTTAATTTAATATGACAAGTCAAATAATCCTATGAGCAATGCACAGCTAATCCTAATCGACAAACGTAATCAACCTTTAAAAGAGTATCTTGTTGCCGTTGCGGCCTCGGATGGCCTGAACATTAAAGGCGTAGAAATAATGGCTTCGCCCGCAAAAGGTGAAAAATCTTTATTGAATGCCGCCATTGTCATTCCGCCTTTAGAAGCGTTTGATTTCAATGTTCCGAAATTAGTCGATGCGTGTTTAAAACAGCTAATGATTGGTGAAGAAGCCCATGATATCGCAGATTTCATTCAAAAATGTTCAGAAGATGAAGCCGTACAAACGGCTTTGACGAAGTCTCTACCTAGATTGCGTAAAAAGCTTGAAGTCTTGTTGCAAGACTTCTGTCAATCAGATGTTATTGACCTACTTAAAGAGCGTCGTAATGATGCTTTGTATAAGCTTAAACAGCATGAAATTGACCTAAAAGGTAAAAACGTCGTCTGTATTGATATCGAAGCGACCAATGTTTCAACCCACCCTGAAGCCGATATTATTCAAATCTCGGCCTGCGACATCAATGGCAAAGAACTGTTTAACCAGTTGATTGATCCAGGCTATGAGATCCCAGAAAACGAGAAACACAATATCACGACCGAAATGGTACAAGGTGCGCCTTCTCTCGTTGAAGCTTGGGATAAAATTCACGATGTGTTGCAAAATGCCGATATCGTGCTTGCCTACAGCACTGAAAGTGATTATATGTACCTAGAAAAATCGGCTGAAAAGAAGATGCTGAAATTTGAACTGGACTATAACGACTGGTTAGATGCGGCTGAGTTGAGTAAAGACCTTATGGGTGCTTTGCGTTGGCACAGTGACAAAATGTACTGGTTCTATAAAACCCCTAAACTGACCATGGCGTATGAAAAAGCATTAGGAAAACCATTCCCTGGTGATGCTCATGATGCCCTTGCAGATGCTCGTGCCACGGTTGAGTTGTTTAATGCCATGTTAGAAAAAGGCAAACAGTCGCAAGTTGCTCAGAAAAAAGCCAAAGTAAAAAGTAACCTAATCACCAACAACCCTTTTGCAGCGGCTTTCGCAGCGGCAAAAGGTCAATAGAAAGACGAGATTTATCATGTGTCAAACAACCGATTCTAAGCCGACCTTTAAACAACTTGAAAAAGCTAATTTAGGTGACCATTTTGATTGGTTATCCCTAAAGTCTCAGGTTAAGTTTGATAAAGACGGCCTTATTCCGGCCATTGCCCAACAGTTCGATACCAAAGAAGTGTTGATGATGGCGTGGATGAATATGCAATCGTTAGAAGAGACAATTGAGACAGGGCGAGTTTGTTACTGGTCACGTTCTCGTCAAAGCTATTGGCGTAAAGGTGAAGAGTCAGGACAGATTCAACGGTTAAAATCCCTTGCATTTGATTGCGATGGTGACACTATTCTTCTCAGTGTAGATCAGACGGGCCCAGCATGCCACACAGGGCGTAGAAGTTGCTTCTATACCTCCGTGCAAGGCTCTGACGTAGAAATCACCAGCAACCCACTAATTGATCCAAACGAACTTTATAAAAAATAACGTCTTTCCCCTGGCCACAGGGGATTAAAAAACTTCCCCCTCAGCAAAGTAACCACAAAATTACCCACCCTTTACACCGCATTTCTACGATAGAGAAACCACTTGTTCACACAACCTTCACGATAAAACTCTTAGAGTTCAATCTTACCAGGCCTGGTTATCCTGCGGCTTTAAAAAGCCATGTGAGCGCAAGATTAAGCACTCCAATTAAACTACCAAGCCGCCCATTTCAACAACTTTTGATTAAAATGGGCCACATCAATCGGTTTTGCGATGAAGTCATCCATGCCTGCCGCAAAACAACGCTCTCGATCTTCTGGCAGAGCATTCGCGGTCAGCGCAACAATCGGAATGCGCTTCTGTACTCCGCTTAATAACTCTTCTTTACGAATCAAGACAGTGGTTTCATAACCATCCATTACCGGCATCTGACAATCCATCAAAATCAAGGAATACTTATGCGGATGCGTCCGCCAAGAAGAGAGACCTTCTATGCCATGTTCGGCAATATCGACACGCGCGCCTAGCCGCAAGACAAACTCTGAGATAACCTGTTGATTGATGACATCATCCTCAATCAATAATACTGACTTATCTTTGAGTCTTGATTCTGCAGAATCAACGGCCAATAGCGATGAGTCAAGCTCCGTCCTTGAGCCTGGGGAGCCGGCCTTTAAAAGCTCATCAAAACGTTGTTTAATTGACTTCTTTATAGGAGGATTACTCTTCTGAGAATCGCCTAACATTTGCACATTACCCAGTCCTGCTAGGCTCTCACTCTCTTTCGGGCTTATGAATTTTAAATCATCCAGTTCTTCCATGATTTTGAGAGGTAACTTAACCCAGAATTGACTGCCTTTATTGAGAACGGAACTCACCCCTACCTCTCCACCCATTATCTTAATCAGTTGCTTGCTAATCGCCAAACCGAGACCCGTACCACCATATTTGCGTGTCGTCGATGCATCTTCTTGGGTAAATGAATCAAATAAGCGATTAATATTTTCATGAGCAATACCGATTCCGTTATCTTTGACCTCGATAATGACATTGGAAAGCTGCGAGGAGTCGTTAATCTCATCTGCTAATTTCAAAGAGATATCCACTCGGCCTTCTGGTGAGAACTTAATGGCATTGCCTAATAAGTTTAAGATTACTTGCTGAATTCGACCGGCATCGCCTATAAATTGAGCACTCCCGAGTAAACGGTTTTCAACTTCGAGAGTGACCCCTGAATCACTCGCCTGCGTTTGAAGCATTTGCAAGCTGTCATGAACTAATCTATTTAGATTAAAGGGCTTTAACTCTAACCGCACAGCACCCTCATCCAACTTGGCAAAATCTAGAATACTGTTAACAATTCTTAACAGAGATTGTCCGCTGTATTCAATCGCCTCTAAGTAGGCCTGCTGTTTAGTATCCAAAGGCGTCCCCAAAAGCAGATCAGACATCCCTAAAACACCATTCAAAGGTGTTCTTATCTCGTGACTCATGGTTGCGACAAATCGACTACGCGCTCTGGCTAATGCTTCTGCATTCTCTTTCGCAACTTGCATCTGTTTCTGAGCTTCAATTTGGATTGAGACATCTCTGATAATATGGACAACTTGTAAACCTTCAAGCGTATTGACACTGCTTAAACTGATTTCAACCGGTAATTCTTTATTTGATTTTGTTACGGCAAACAACGGGCGCTTCACCCCTATTGAGCTATAGTGTGAAGCCCTATTAGCAAGAGATTCTTGTTTAAACTCATTAAATATTTGCTGGCTGTTTTTATCAATACAAATTTCAATGGAACGCCCTACCATCTCTTCACGGTTATATCCGAAGAGGGTATCAAATGCTTGGTTTACGCGAACTACAACGCCCTTTTGATTGGTAACAGCGATGGCATCTGCGGCACTCTCAATAAGATTATTAGCGTATTGCTCTGCCATTTTTTGTGCGTGGACCGAATTAACATAGCTTTGTAGGGCGATACAACGCCCCTTTGCATCGTAGGTCAGATGTGTCACATCATTGATCCAGCGGTAACCAGAGGAATTTTGTAACTCAAGACGATACTCCAGATTTACTTCCGGTAATTTCTGTTCAAAAGCCTCTAGCAATGAGGATCGAACATTTAGTCTATCTTTGGCTAAAATTAACGCATTGTAGGGTTTGTTTAATATCTCATGCTGAGAGCAACCCAACAAAGCCGTGATATTAGGCGACACATACTGAATAGACATACTCTCGGTGGGTTGTTTCTGAAAAAGTACCGTTGGCCCAGCATTAAACAGTGAATCTTGAATCGAATCTTCTTCCAATTTTTTACGCGCCATTTCAGCACTTCGCAGATACATAGCCAGCCATAAAACAATACCGAAGACGGTTAGAAAAATGATAAGCGCAACAAAACGAACTTGGTGAGTATGATGTTTGAATACTCCGGGCTTTTCTAAGCCCAGGAGCGACCAGTGGGTGCCGCGAATCGGCGCAAGCACTAACCCCTTGCCCATCAACTCCTCCGTGACATCTTGACCATAAAAACGGCCAGCCATCGACGGAGTGGAAGCCATGACATCAAGTTTACTCCGAGTATCAACCATAATGAATTCAAAATTAAAGGTATTGAAGTTCGCAAGCAGCGTTTTAAAAGGATCTAGTTTAAACTTCAAAAACACTCCAGCAACTTCTCCACCGCGCTGCAACTTTTGTACTATATCGTAATGTTTTTTACCCGTTGAAAGACTATGCAATTCTATTAAGGAAGGCGATACACTTTTTCTTTTAAATGTTTCATTAATACTGGCCTGGCATGCCCTACCGATATCTAGACCATCACTGCCCACCACTGCCAGACCTTTAGAATTAAGGATTGCAAACTGCAGAACATCTGGTAGTAATGCGTGAATTTCGTCTGACATGACACTCAAATCAAAAGGATAACCTCCTCCGGTCGACAAGGCGAAAATACGGTCTCGATGATGCATTGAGATGGCTTGAATAATTAGATGGCGTTGTCCAATTCGCTCATTAATAATATCCGCGAGCCCTTTGGCTGAGATAGTCGCCGCAGCTTCCACTTTTTGATGCTGATGTTTAATCAGATACTCTGTTGTCAAGTACCCCACAAAAGCCATCGCAAACGTAAACAACCAAAAGAAAATTGATAAACTTCCTAAGGAAAATCCACGTTGAGAATTTCGAGAATGACGATTTAAACTAGACAAATAATACAACCCACAGAATGCAAACGTCACTAACGGCCCCGCTTATTATCGACTAATAAACAGGCATAGTTTGTCAACCTTACCCGAAGAACCCTTAAACCACAATCCAATCTATCCTTATAGGATGACCAGGCCTGGTCATTCATACCTTCAGTCTGTTTGAAGAGGCGTTTGAGTACTCTTAAGCATCACTTGATAGTCCTGACCCTGTAACAACTCACGCATCACCATCGTGGCATAGCTACCCGAGCGCAGGCTGAACGAGAGCTGTAATACCGGAGCCGTGCGCCAATCAGATTCAAGCGATAACTTATCGAAAGCCACTGACAAGACATCTTCGCGCTCTGCGGAAGAAGCAATCCATTGCCACTCTAAGTCTAAAGGCAATAAACGTAAGGCTCTGCGATCTTGCTTAACACCATACTCATCCAAACCCGCTATCCAGGTTTTAAAGCCTTCAGCAATACTCTGTTCAATCTTCAGCGCATTTTTTCCGTTGGCAGAACGCCCTTACCAAACAACGCACCCGTTGGATGCACATCTAGCGTATTAACCCGCTCGGCTAAATCAGTCGAACCATCTTCAACAAACCATTTATTAGAACCTTCCAGTTGTAAAACATCGCCTGGCAAGAGTTGATTCCAATTTTGCAGCTTAATACGCTCACTCAGTAAAACATTAAACATCCATGATCGAATCGCCGATAAAAACATACTTTTTTGGTTACGTTTTACTTTGGGCAACTCGCCAGCCAGTAACTTTTCACCCTGTTTGACATTACGCCCATGAATGCCAAAACGTTGTTCACCATAATAGTTGGGAACACCTTGTTCTTTAATCAAGTTCAATCGAGCTTGCAGGGATTGAATCACATCAGCATCGCCCCCCTGAAACGGTTGAATATTACGAATCACCACGGTAAAACGATTACCTGACAATCCGCCCGTTTGTAACTTACGGTGATGCCGAATGGTCTTAAGAATAGCCACATTTTTAAGCTTAAAATCATCCACCTTCGGATCGATCAGAATGGGTAGTTGAATACTGAACCACTGGCGCGTCACGGCATGACGATCTTTCTGCCCTGCGACGCCAACTTTGCTGGGCGATACCCCTGCCCATTTGGCAAGCTGCTGTAACACCCAGTCGGTATTCTCTCCGATCTTTTCAACCCAGCACCACAGATGTTCGCCTTCGCCACTCAGCTCATAGGCGATCTGCTCTTCGACCATGAAGTCTTCTGGTATTACTTTATAAATCCCCTGGCAATCAGGTTGTCCATAGGCGTAATTTAGCAGGCTTAAATCGGCGGATTGAATTAAAGAATTTGGCATAAGAATTTGTCTTCTAAAGAGATGTAAAAAAGGCCTGGCATATTATCGAATATAACCAGGCCTGGCCGTTTTATAAAGCTATCTTAAGCGTGTTAAAGCCCTTTAAAAACCTTCTCAGCAATCGGTAACTCTTTGCCTTCTGGTTCAGAATTATAAATTTGTACTAAAACTTCGCTAATATTACCGGGCACCACATAATCTTTAATTAGCTGTCGAGCTTCCATGGGTGAATCTTTATGAATATAAAGATAGATGTTTCGCAAATGGCATTTATTATCAGGGTCCGATGCCATAGGACGCAAAAGCCCTTCACCCGTAATTCTGACATCCTCTTTGGTAACAATCACGACCTTATGGTAATAAGTTGAAGACGTTGGTTTGGTAAAACAAATCTGTAAAACGCGATCAAAATTTCCTGAACCTTTATCAAGGCTACTGACAATTTTTGCTGATGTGAGTTTTACTGGCTCTTTACTGCAACCGCCTAGACTTAGCAAAGCACTTGCCAAAAAAAGCCCTGAAACCGCTAAAGTTCCAACTTTATAAGCCGATCTTAAGCGTGATTTAGTTCCTATTGATTGCATAACTTTCTCCCACGATTTAAAACGTTAAGCTTGACTAAAGTGGCACTGCATTCTGTTGAATACCCGCGACCTGCCAAGCGCCTTCGTCATTCGCCAAACGACGAATGTGCCAGATTTCATTAAAGGCATGCGCGCCTTCAGTGGCATCTTCTTGAATAAAGCCTGTGAAACGAATACTGGCGATAAAGTAATCACCATCAATGGCCATATCGGCTAATTCGGCATTCAAGGTATCAATAACCGTGTGGTTGTCACCCGCTTGCATGCCAGCCATCTCTTGCTGTAATGCGGCAAATAATTCTGGCGAACAATAAGATTCCATCTCTGCCAAGTCCGCATCATCCCAAGCTTTCTGTAAGCTTGCAAAGTGGCCTTTAGCGCCTTCAACGAATTCTTCAGCATTAAACCAAGTGGGAGCTTCAGTGAGGTGATGTGCATCATCACTAACACCTTGCCCCATTCCGCCTTCCAAGTCTGAGCCAAAAATAGAACCATCGGCATTTGGATGATAGGCCGGCGTTTCGGGTCTTGCTTCTCGTTGATAAGCTGACGAATCGGAGGTTTCTGTTGGACGATAATTATCCTGCTGATATTCAGAGGTATAAGCCGACGGTGTCTGACCTTGCTTTTGACGCATATAAAAAGAGAATAATTTCATAAGTCCAAAGGCGACTAAGGCCATCAATAGGATATCCATAAGTTGAATACCTTCAAAACCGTCTCCCATAAACAATGAGGCTAATAAACCACCCGCAAGCAAGCCACCCATCATGCCCATCATACCGGCACGCGCAGGAGTCGCAGATCGACTCCCTTTTGTTGAAGCAGCTTTAGGAGCCGCTTTCGGTGCGGTGTTAAAGGATTTAGGCGCAACAGATTTAGAATAACCAAAGCTACTACCGCCACCAAAACGTTTCGCTTCAGCCACCTGAGCCACGCTAAATAAGGTGAAAAACACCGTGAGTAGTGCCAAAAACGAAGGTTTAACTAATTTGTTCACGAAAATCTCCAATCATTAAATTTAATTCTGTAATGTTTATTTCTGTTTTATACAATTCTTTATGTCAGGCATTGTAGCCTGTTTTGAAAACGACAAAAAACAATCTGACCAGGCCTGGTTGTTTTAAATCTGACTCAAAAGGCGTTACTGCTTCACACAACGTGAAATCGTATAGTCTTTACCTTGCTTGACCTTGTCGTAGTTACCAAATACTTCCATGAAGTTACGTTTCATATACTGTCGTAGTCCATTAATCGTCACGACAACAAACTGCCCACCCGGTTCAAGATGGTCATGCACATCGTGCAATAAAATGCTCAACATCTCTTTGCCGACCTTGGCCGGAACATTAGAGACAACCGTAGTGAACATCATCCCTTTTGGCACGGCACTTAAGCCATTCGACAAATAAGCTTTAGCGTTGCCTAGGTTGTTTTTTTGAGCGTTTTTATTGGCGTAATCCACCGCGACAAAATCTTTATCCACCATATGCACTTGGCCTTTGGGGGCATTGGCCGCAATCGCCAACCCTAATGGGCCGTAACCACAACCGATATCTAAAGCGATCTCATCTTCTGTTATCTCCAGGTATTTTAAAAACAGATCAGTACCTGAATCAATCTCTCGTGGACTGAATATACCCCAAGTGGTGGCAAGCTTAAAGGGTTTGCCCATAAGTTCTGTTTCAATAAGTAGATCTTTTTTTAGTTCGTCAATTGTGGCCACTTTATTCGCTTCCTGGGGTCGTTATGAATTATCATATTGTACCTTCTTTATTCACACCCAATTTTAAAACTGGTAGAACCCGCAAAACCTATGCATAGCTTAAACGAAAGACAACGCCAAGCCGTATTACATATAGAGACCCCCGCCCTGGTTTTAGCCGGTGCTGGTTCGGGTAAGACGCGTGTAATCACCGAGAAAATTGCCTACTTAATCCGTAAGTGTGATGTCAAAGCGCACAATATTTACGCACTGACTTTTACCAATAAGTCGGCAAAAGAGATGAAAGAGCGTGTCACCAAATTACTGAAAGATGAAAATACCAAGGGGCTTAATGTCTCGACCTTTCATAATTTGGGACTGAATATCATTCGTCAAGAGTATAAATTGCTGGGGTATAAATCAACTTTTTCGATTATGGATGCGACGGATAGTGGGCAAATCCTCAAGGAGTTAATGCTTAAACAAACAGTGGATCCCGAAGTTTTAGACGGAGTGCAATGGGATATTTCCAGTTGGAAAAATGACAGAGTCTCCCCTCAACAAGCCTTGGAACAAGCAGAAGATGCCGCGGGTCAATCGCGTGCACTATTATATGCGGCTTACCAAAAACAGTTA
Organism: Thiomicrorhabdus sp.; assembly: GCA_006222135.1. Classification (GTDB taxonomy): domain Bacteria; phylum Pseudomonadota; class Gammaproteobacteria; order Thiomicrospirales; family Thiomicrospiraceae; genus Thiomicrorhabdus. The sequence continues at coordinate 13,334 of VCMI01000090.1, forward strand.
CACGCTTATAACGCGGTGGATTTTGATGATTTAATTGGTCTACCCGTTAAGCTGTTCTCCGAGAACCCGGAAGCATTAGAACGTTGGCAGAATAAAGTCCGTTATCTTTTGGTGGATGAGTATCAGGACACTAATGCCTCACAATATGCTTTGGTGAAATATCTAGTGGGGATTCAGGCACGTTTTACCGTGGTAGGCGATGATGACCAATCCATCTATGCTTGGCGTGGTGCACAGCCCGAAAACTTAGGGTTACTACAGACCGATTTCCCGGCGTTAGAGTTGATTAAACTAGAGCAAAACTACCGCTCTAGTAATCGTATTTTGCAATCGGCGAACCAACTTATCTCTAACAACCCACATCTTTTTGAAAAGAAACTGTGGAGCGAGATGGGCATGGGCGACCCACTACGGGTGATCGCTTGTGCCAATGAGAACCAAGAAGCCGAACGCGTGGTTTCGGAAATTATTGTCCATAAGTTTAAGAGCCGCTGTAAAAACAGTGATTACGCAATTCTCTATCGCGGTAACCATCAGTCACGTTTAATTGAACGCGCGTTACGTGAACAGAATATTCAGTATGTCATTTCCGGGGGGAAATCCTTTTTTGACCAATCGGAAGTTAAAGACGTCATGAGTTATCTGCGCCTGATTGTCAATCCAGATGATGATGCGGCATTCCTGCGTATTGTGAATACCCCCCGCCGTGAAATTGGCGCCTCTACTCTGGAAAAACTGGCGACCTATGCCACGGGGCGAGATATCAGCCTGTTTGACGCCAGCCAAGAGTTTGGATTAACCACCATCTTGTCCGAAAAGGCCCTTAAACGCGTACAGCATTTTGGTCAACAGTTACTCGACTGGGCACAAAAAGCGGACGCAGCGGAAGGTGAAGAAGTCACCTCCTTTGTCCGTCAGCTGATTGAAAACATCGAATATGATAATTGGATTCATGAAAACTCTAATACCCCGAAGGCGGCTGAAAAACGGATTAATAATATCCGCGAACTGACCGTTTGGATTGAGCGTATTATCAATAAAGCCAAAGAAGAAAATGGTGAATATAAACGTTTAGAAACCATTGTCACGCATATGATGTTGATGGATATGATGGAACGTAACGACTCTGAAAAAGATCACGACAAGGTCAGCTTAATGACCCTCCATGCTTCTAAAGGACTGGAGTTTCCGCATGTGTTTTTGATTGGCATGGAAGAGGAGATGTTGCCACATAAACAGAATTTGGAATCCCCCGGCCTCGAAGAAGAACGTCGCCTGGCTTATGTAGGGATCACTCGTGCCCAACGCACCATGACCATGACTTACGCCACCAAACGCCGTAAATATGGTGAAGATATGACCTGTGATCCAAGCCGTTTCCTAACAGAGCTACCTGAAGAGTGTCTAAAATGGGAAGGCAAACCCGGGGTTGTCATCACTAAAGAGGAACAGATGGATACAGGCAATGCGCATCTTGCTAACTTGAAGTCTTTCCTTAAAAAAGACTAAATTATTTATTCAGAGACCTTTGCATGAGTCACGGGTCCTTTCACTCGTCTAACGCCATCATAATGGGTGGTTAATACAATTCAGCATGCACCCCTTCAGCCTACGGAGCCTTCAATGACATCAAGTCTATCAGCCGCCATTCCACACTTTCAATTCGCACCTATGCCACACATTTATTTCGGCTGGGGGATACGCCAACAGTTGTTAGAAGAGTTATCCACACGTTATTCAGGCAAGGTCGTTTTGATAACAGGAAAGACTCTCTGTGCACCCGGTAATTTCGGTGAGAAACTATTGACTCAGTTACAAAACCACACTTCCCAGGTGAAGCATTTTGTGGTCTCTGGAGAGCCCTCTCCTTTATTAGTCGACCAGATCGTTAAACAATGCCCAACCGATACTCAAGTGGTTATTGGTTTAGGCGGCGGTAGCGTGCTCGATGCCGCAAAAGCGGTCGCCGGATTGATCCCTAGCCAAACCTCTGTAATGGACTATTTGGAAGGCGTGGGATTAGGCAAGCCGTTTGACGTGGAAACCTGCGCTTTTATCGCCATACCGACCACGGCCGGCACCGGCAGTGAGACCACCAAAAATGCGGTGTTATCAAATATTGGCCAATATAAGAAATCCTTCCGCGACGATAAACTATTGGCCAAGCAAGCCTGGCTAGATCCTGAGCTGTTAGTCAGTTGCCCGAAAGAGGTACTCTATGCAACCGGCATGGATGCGTTTACTCAACTATTAGAATCCTACACCACCCTAAAATCCAACCCAATGACCGATGCTTTGGCTTGGCAAGGCATGACTCTTTTTAAAGGCGCTTTTGAAATGATTGATAGCGCTGATAAGGTCTTGCAACAACAGGGTTATAGTAATCTGATGTTAGCCGCATCGCTATCAGGCACAACGCTTGCCAATGCCGGACTCGGAGCCGTCCACGGTTTAGCCGGGCCAATCGGCGCATTTTTTGAAGCGCCGCATGGCATTGTCTGCGCCAAGTTATTGGCATTGATTACCCAGTTTAATATTGAAACATTGCAAGCTGAGAAAACGTCCAGATCCCAGCAGATTTTGGCTAAATATGCATTGATAGGCCAACTATTCGACGCCAGTCTAGATGAACAACAAGCCTTACCAGGCCTGGTCAGAACTTTAAAGAGTTTGTCCCAAAAATATACGCCACAAGGCTTAGCGCAATATGGCTTAACGGAAGACAATCTAGAAAATATTCTGAAGGGCTGCCGCAGTGGAAGTATGTTGGGGAATCCTGTCATTTTGGAGGATGCACAATTACTTAAGGCGTTGAAACTAACCTTACCTAGTTATAGGTTAGAATAACGGCATTGATAGCAAGCCGGAGAATATGTCAGCACTGCTACCAATAACTTTCAAAATAACGAAGTTATAATAAATTCTCACTTATTTACGACTCTTTACGTCAAAAGCAGTATCATGGTATGAAATAACTTTCAGCAGATTGGTATCAATTAATAAGTGTTCTCGTCTAAACCACTTAACCTCTGACTGAAAATTCGAAGGCCTATAACGTACCTAGAACTCCAAACGGCTATCTAATAACATAACCAATAGCAGAGACTCCTTATGAAAAATTTTCAAAAATCCTTAATCGCAAGCATCTTCGTTATGGGTTCAGCGACCTCTCTAGCCGCAGCCGATGCTAATATTGAAGATTCAAGCAACTATGCAGCAGAAAGCCTTAATAGCAAAGATGCAAACATTGTTGAAACTTTTTACAAAGACTTAGATCAAGATGACATTCAAGATAAATTTGACCACTGCCCTAATACATTAATGGGGGCACCCGTCGATAAATTTGGCTGTGAACTGGATACAGATCAAGACGCTGTGTTTGATCGCCTTGACCAGTGCCCTGATAGCCCCGCGGGTGCTAGAGTCAATCTACTTGGTTGCGAAGGCGACACTGATGAAGATGGCGTACTGGATAGTAAAGACCTGTGCCCGTACACTCCTGAAGGTGCAACGGCCAATGCAAATGGCTGTGTTCCAGCTGCCGCAGTATTAACGAATATCATATTCGATACAGGCGAGCATGCCATTCGCGCAGACCAAACAGCGATCCTTAAGAAAGATGCCGCCACCCTGAACGATCTTAAAGAGAGTGAGATCATTTTAATTACCGGCCATACGGACTCCCACGGTCCGTCTGGTATGAACGAACGCTTATCTTGGCGCCGAGCCAACAGCACTAAAGAATTTATCGTTAATGAACTAGGGCTTAACAACGACAATGTTTACCTATCAGGTAAAGGTGAAATGGAACCCTTTGCTGATAATGAAACGGTTACTGGGCGCCAAGAGAATCGTCGCACCCAGTTAAAAGTAGTTCCTAAAAACGAACTCCCTACTGAGGCATCATTAACCCTACCGGCCGGTATGGATCAAAAATAGCCACTACGACCCCCTTTAAAACCCTGATCGGCACAACGAATGCCGTGAATAAGCTCTCCATGAAACCCACTTAATAGTGGGTTTTTCACTCAAAACTTCTTATTAAATGCATTTAAACTCAATAAATCGTCTTTAGACCACTTACCAGTATTGCCTTTCCAATTAAGCCTAGATAAACTGGCCAGATGATTTCTCGGTTTAGTTTGCATACAGCTAGCTTTTTTCTGCTCACCATCTTAGGTTTAGCCTGGGTGACGGCAGGTGAAACTCCACGTATTGTGTCGCCCCAAGAAATCCAACAAGCCACTAAAGCCTATGGTCCGCTTGCCGGAAAAAGACTCGAAGCTTGGCAAGCCCTTGTTGATAACAACATCAACCTACCTGAAGAAACTCAACTTCAAAACGTCAATAACTTCTTTAATGAAGTCCGCTTTATTTCCGATATAAGACACTGGCAGAAGAAAGATTACTGGGCCACTCCAGTCGAGTTATTAGCGACTGACGGGGGCGATTGCGAAGATTACACCATCGCCAAATACTTCACACTCAAAGCGCTTGGCGTCTCTCAAAAGAAACTTTATTTAACCTACGTTAAAGCTGTCCGTTTGAATCAAGCCCATATGGTGCTGACCTACTTTGAAACCCCAAGATCGATCCCTCTGGTTTTAGACAATATTAATAAAAGAATCCTTAAAGCCAACCAACGCAAAGATTTGGTTCCGATATACAGTTTTAATGGTGATGGCCTTTGGTTAGCAAAAGAACGAGGCAAAGGTAGATCGGTCTCTGGAGGCACTCAAAAACTGACGGCCTGGAACAACTTATTAAAAAGACTCGATGTAAAGTGACTTCCGCCTGGTTTAACTGAATTAAACTTAGCCCACTTTCGCGGTAATTAAAATAGAATAATGACTATACGGCAATTTTCTTGTATTAGCCGTCTTCAAAAGGACTTAGATCATGAGCTTAAACAAACAGATGATTCTTTTTATAGCGACTTTGCTATTCATCGTATTGATTGGCACATTTGGCTTAAACTTAAGTAACACCAAGAACTTCTTGCAGGAACAACTGAGTTCTCATGCTCAAGATACTGCGACCTCTCTTGGCCTCTCTTTAAGCTCGATTGAAGACCCGACAGATTTAACGAGTATGGAGACCATGATTAATGCGGTCTTCGATCGCGGTTACTATGCGTCTATTCGTTTAACTGATATAGAGAACCACTCCCTTTATCTAAAAAGCAATACCCAGGCGATGGATGCCGTACCTGCCTGGTTTATCAAGCAGATCAAACTCACCTCCCCGCCTGCGGAGGCGGTCGTTCAATCGGGCTGGATCCCAATAGGCACACTGACAGTTGTCAGTCACACCGGTTATGCCTATGCGGAACTTTGGCAGTCTATGATTAACCTTTTGATTTGGTTTGGCATAGCTGCAATTACAGCCATTATCATTATTATCTATACACTGAGATTCATGCTAAAACCATTGAAGCAGATGGAAGCCCAGGCACAGGCCATTGTTAAAAAAGAGTATTTATTTCAAGATAACTTACCGTCAACCATAGAGTTTCGTCAAGTCGTAACGGCGATGAACGCAATGGTCACTAAATTAAAAACCGTTTTTGAGCGCGATGCGAACACGGCCGAAAAACTACAAAAAATGGCCTTCCAAGACAGCGTCACCGAACTGAGCAATCGACGCCATTTTGAAATGAATATTGATACTTTGCTGGATCCTAATGAAGATGCAACCTCCGGCACTATTTGTTTGATTAGAATACAAGCGCTGAAAGAGTTGAATGACCAATACGGTTATTTAATGGGGGATAAACTCATGAAATGCCTCGCTGATAGCATGCAAGCGCAATTTAGCTATCAAAATAGCCTATTCGCTCGCCTCAATGGCACCGAATTAGTGGCTGTATTACCTGGCATCAACGCCATAGATGTCAAACCCCGAGTAGAGGCCATGGCCCAATGTATCACATTAATCCTCAAAAACTTGGCGGCTGAAGACGTACCAACCTCCTTATCACTCGCTTATATGCACTATCAACCTGGGCAAAGTCGCGGTAACATTCTTGCCAACCTCGATTTTGCCATTGACCAAGCGAATGCGCAGGGTAAAAATCAAGTATTTTTCTACAATAACGGTGAAGCTGAACAAGTTGACAACCGTGCTTGGGAGCACACCCTACAACAGGCGATTGAAGAGAAGCGTTTTGTGCTTTTCCAACAAAGTGCCTACGACCAGGATCGTAGCGTACATGATCAAGAGATGTTTGTCCGCCTTAAAGATATTGATGGCACTATCCGTTCGGCCGCTTATTTCATGCCCGCTGTTGAAAAGCTAAACAAAACAGCCGAGATCGATAAGCTTGTTATTAACCTTGCTATTCAACATCTCAAAACCCAAATTACCGGGCCAGTGTTAGCGATTAACCTTTCCAAATCAATTCTTGAAAATGACGCTCTGCAGGCCTGGTTAATGAAATCGCTCAATGCCTTAGATAACCAAGCAAAACACCTGGCATTCGAGATGACTGAACGCTTAGTGTCAGAAGAAAAAATACCTCATGGCCGTTAATTAATGAACTGAAAAGACGCCAGGTTAAATTTGGAATAGACCACTTTGGTAGCCGCTTAACCAATATGCGCTACTTACAAAACTTACGGCCTGATTACGTCAAACTAGATGGTTCTTTCAGCAAAGCCATTGAATCAGATGAAAACACCTGTAGTTACGTCTCAAGCTTATGCGAGCTAGCCAAGAGCTTAGACATTAAGGTCATCGCCATGGCGGTTGAGAATGAAGCACAACAAAAAGCCTTTACTGAACTCGGTGTAGATTATTTCCAGGGGTATTTATATGGCGCACCAAGTCCACTCAGTCACTAAATCAATCACAACACCTTAAAATCATTATAAATAGGCAAGGCTTTGTTGGGATGCTATGATGCATACTTGGTAAAATAACTCAGTTACGGCCTATTTAATATTAGAGAGATCTCAACAACAAACATGACTGACTCAATGGCTTCTAAGAATAATTCTCCAACGGATAAACAGACCGCAGCAGCAGATGCTCCTGAAACGGCAGATAGTAGCGTAACGGCTGAAATTATGACGAATCAATCGGCTTCTCAAGAACTCTACAGCCCGTTACTTGATTGTCTGGTTATCTATACGAAACTGAATCGTCAACCTTTTTCCAAATCGGCTTTAATTGCCGGCTTACCGATTGATAAAGATGAAATTTCACCCGAAATGCTCTCGCGTGCCGCCGAACGCGCAAATCTAATCGCCCACTTTAAAGAACGTCAATTAGAAGATATCTCTAATCTCGTTTTACCATGCATACTGACTCTAAAAAATCGCCAAGCCTGCATTTTGGAATCCATTGATTTAGAGAATGAAACGGCCAACATTATCTTACCTGAGGCCGATGAAGGCTCCTTACAAGTCCCTCTCAGCAAACTTCAAGAAGACTATCTAGGTTATGCCGTCTACCTCACTTCAAAAACCCACTATGATCAAAAATCTGAAGCTCTAATCGGTTACGAAAAAGGCCACTGGTTCTGGAGTACCTTATGGTCTTCTAAAGCCATCTATCGTGACGTATTAATTGCCTCCGTTGTCATTAACCTCTTCATCTTAGCGAACCCACTATTTGTAATGAATGTCTATGACCGCATCGTCCCCAACAATGCCGTTGAATCTTTATGGGTACTTGCTATAGGGGTTAGCGTTGTCTATATGTTTGACATAGTTCTCAAATATTTACGCTCCTACTTTCTGGAAGTCGCCGGCAAAAAAAGTGATGTTCTGATGTCTGCTAAATTATTTGAACAGACGCTGGGACTGACCATGGCAAACCGTGGCGGTTCTATTGGCGCTTTTGCCAATACCTTGCGTGAGTTTGACAGCATTCGTCACTTCTTCACCTCAGGGACTATCGCCTCCTTAGTCGACCTACCCTTTGTATTTATCTTCTTGTTCGTAATTTTTTACATTGCCGGCAGCATTGTTCTGGTTCCAGTTGCCATTATTCTCATCATTCTGATTTACAGCATAATTCTTAAAGGCCCTATTCAACGTAGCATTGAAGCCAGTTACCAAGCCAATAGCGAAAAGAATGCGGTACTCATTGAAACCTTAAGCGCCATTGAAACCATCAAAGCACTCGGTGTTGAGGCCCGCGCCCAGTGGAAATGGGAACAAGCGGTAGGCGAAATCGCCAAGGCCAGTATTCGATCTAAAATGTTACAAAGTTCTATTGGTCGGGCCACGGGGTTTATGCAACAAATCAGTACGGTTGCCATTGTTTTAGCGGGGGTTTATTTAATTAAAGAGGGCGATTTAACGATGGGGGGTTTAATTGCGACCGTCATGTTAAGCCAACGCGCAATTGGACCAATGGGCCAATTCGCTAATTTGACGTCAAGTTACCAACAGACTAAAACTGCCCTGAATTCATTAAATGAACTTATGAAAAAAGAGGTCGAACGCCCAGATTCTAAACGATTCATTCAACATCCTCATTTTGAAGGACGTATTGAATTCAGTAATGTCAGTTTTACCTATCCAGATGAAACTAAACCTGCTTTAACGAATGTAAGTTTCGTGATTGAAGCAGGTGATAAAGTCGGCATTATCGGCCGTATTGGTTCAGGTAAAACCACCATACAAAAACTCATCCTCGGGTTTTACAAACCCAGTGAAGGCTCCATTTTAATCGATGGTATCGACATCACCCAACTCGATCCAGCGGAACTGCGCCGCAATATTAATTACGTCCCACAAGATGTCACCCTATTTAGCGGGGATGTGCGTGATAACATTTCCTATAAAGCACCCTATATTGAAGACAGTGCGATCTTGAAAGCCGCTCGCCTGTCCGGGGTGGATGATTTCATTAAACAGCACCCCTCGGGCTACAGTCTAAAAGTCAATGAAGGCGGCTCTTCTCTGTCAGGAGGCCAACGTCAAAGCATCGGTGTTGCCAGGGCACTCTTACTTGAATCTGCTATCTACCTATTTGATGAACCAACCAATGCCATGGATGCGAAAACCGAACAAGTCATGATTGACAAACTTAAAGAAGGAATCCTAAAAAGCACCTCTTTATTGGTCACTCATAAGATGAGTTTACTGCAATTAACAGACCGTCTTATGGTTATGGACAATGGTAAACTGATTGCTGATGATCAAAAACAGACCGTTTTAGAAGCCCTTAAAACCGGCAAGATTAACAAAAAGAATTAAGCGACTACCATGCCAGAGACTCAGCCTAAAAAAACGCATCAACAAACAATTTCGGAATCTGACATAGAATGTATGTCAAGTTTAAGCCAAGCCGCTTTAGAGAAACCTACAGCAAAATCCCAATGGATTGTTTGGGTAATTTTAGTGGTTATCCTATGGCTTATCGGGTGGGCGAACTATGCCGAACTTGATAAAATTGTTCGTGGTGAAGGTAAGGTCGTTCCTTCCACCGAAATCCAGGTTATTCAAAACCTGGAAGGTGGCATTATTGAAGAAATGCTTATACGTGCTGGCGATAAAGTTACAAAAGGCCAAACGCTGCTAAAATTAGACAACACCCAATTCACAAGTTCTTTTGATGAAAATGAAATTAAGCAGGCACAATTAGTTGCACGTGCTCAGCGATTAACAGCCGAAGCGTTTGATAAACCATTCATAGCGCATCAAGAGTCAGGCGATCCAAGAATTCAAATTCTTTATGATCGTGAGTATCGTTTGTATGAAGGTCGTCACAGACAACACGAAACCAATGATGACATCTTGATTGAACAGATAGAGCAAAAGAAACTTGAACTTAATGAAGCGCACAGCCAAAGTATTCAATTAGCTCGCTCACGCAGCTTATTGAATCAAGAAATTTCATTAATGAAGCCCCTCGTTAAACAAGGCATTGCTTCTAAAGTTGATTTGCTTAAATTGCAACGTGAAGAAAATGATGCTTACTCTAAACTAAGAACGGTTCAAAACTCTATTCCTAAAATAGAATCTATTATTACAGAGTACCGCTCTAAACGTATAGAAGCCCATGAACTCTTTATGAATGATGCTCATGAAGAACTCAACCAGGTATTAGCGGAAATAAGTCAGCTAGAAAAATCAAAAGTGGCACTGGCTGACCGAGTTAAAAGAACCGACATTCGATCCCCCGTCAATGGGACCATTAAACAAATCCTAGTTAACACTATAGGTGGCGTGGTTCAGCCAGGCAGTGACATTGTTGAAATTGTACCTGAAGACGATGCCTTGGTATTAGAAGCTAAAATCCTTCCAGCCGATATAGGTTTTATTTACAAAGGTCTTAAGGCGAAAATCAAATTTACGGCATATGACTTCGCCATCTATGGTGGGCTAGATGCTACAGTTACTCGCATCTCAGCTGATACCATTACAGATGAGGAAGGCAATAGCTTTTATATTGCAAGAATCAAGACCGATAAAAACCATCTAGGTACCGTGAAAAAACCTCTTTACTTGCTACCAGGCATGACGGCCAGTGTCGATATTATCGTCGGAAAACATACTGTGTTAGACTATTTACTTAAACCAATAATCAAAGCCAAAGACTTAGCGCTTCGAGAATCATAAAAATAATAAATGTGTACTTATCGTCAATTCCCTATAAAATATTATAGAATTGCGCTTTGAAATTCGAGCTCACCGTAATTTCACTAAAGGCAACAAGCTGAATGAAACGCCCATTAATTTTTGTACAAGACCCAAATGCATTAAAAAACTGGTTAACAGCTTGCGGGACTGACTCTAAAGTCCTCTATGATTTAGATCGCTTAGATGAACGTTTTACAGCCAATGAGTGCATTGTGTTAATTCAACTATCTGACTTAGCTAATATTGACCAGGTTAAAAGAATTCAGCAAAAATTCGATGTGTTACTATTTTCTAATACCCCCTCAACAACCGAGGGGTTAGCCCTATTTCAATTGGGCATTAAAGGCTACCTTAATACCTTTGCAACCGTTGAAAGAATTGAACAAGCATTAGCTGCTATCTCTGCAGGGAGCATTTGGTTAGGTTCTGACATTTTGCAAAAAATGATCCAATCCGTCACCAGCACTCAAGCACTGAATGACCATTGGAAAGAAATAGTGACCGATAGAGAACAGCAAGTTGCTTTATTAGTCCTAGAGTCTAATAGTAATAAAGAAATCGCAAAAGAACTCAATATCACTGAACGTACGGTAAAAGCACATATGCACAACATGTTTGAGAAATTTGAAGTTTCTGATCGCCTTTCACTGGTTCTGAAAATTAAAAACTATTAAGTAATACTCATAAATTTAAACTTGTTAAAAATAATAGAGAAGTCTCATGAAAACACAATTTCGTTATTCCAGGATATTATTAGCACTGAGCAGTGCTTTTGTATTGAATATGTCACTCGCGACGACCAGCCAGGCAATGGAGCTTGCGCCGACAGTTGAAGATGCCATTATGCACAACCCACAATTTAGAGAACAAATTAAGATTCACCAAGGGGTCAATGCTGCCCTAAAAGGCGCCAAAGGCAGCTGGTACCCAGTCATTGATTTAGGCGCGGGTGTTGGTCTTGAAGAAATTAAATATGATGACCCAGCCCGTGACAACACAAGCTTAACCCGCACGGAAACCAATATTCGTCTGACTGAAAACCTATTTGAAGGCTTTGCTACTGAAAATGAAATTACACGCCAGCAAGCCCGTTTAGATGCTGCAGGTTATACCAGTCAGGCCACAGCCAATCAAATAGCTTTGGATATGGTATCTGCTTATATTACTTTGCAAAAGGAACAAGAATTACAGAAACTTTCTATTGAGAACAAACTTACTCATGAACGTATTCTTGATCAAATCACTCAGAGAAGTGATGCTGGAATTGGTAACCAAGTTGAAGTTGATCAAGCAAAAGCGCGTTTAGCGCTTGCGAATTCAAACCTTGCGGCCGCCAAAAATAACTTCAGCGATGCCCTCACTAGCTTTCATCGAGTATTGGGACGCATGCCTGATAATGAGTTAATTAAATCAACTCTAGAATATAGCTTCCCAGCAACACTTGAAGAGGCCATTAATATAGCGCTGTTACAGCATCCGACTCTACGTTCAGCAAATGCTGATATTGCTCAAGCACGTGCGCAACATGATGCCGCTGCTAGTTCTTACTATCCTCGTGTAGACTTAGAAATTGAACAGACCTATGATGAAAATATCAACGGAATTGAAGGTCAAAACCAAAACTTTCAAGCTATGTTAAGAATGCGCTATAACTTATACAATGGTGGTAAAGACAGTGCCAACCGTGACCGTACTGCAAGTGCCGTACAACAATCTTCTGAGATTCGTAACAATACTCGTCGTCAGACCATTGAAAATCTGCGTTATGCCTGGGATGCTAAACAGCTAATAGGTGAGCAACTTGAGTATGTTAAACAACAGATCAATTTAACACGTGAGACACTCGAAGGGTATCGTAAGCAATTCAGTTTAGGACGTCGCTCTTTACTGGATCTTTTAAATACTGAAGATGAGTACATCAGCGCTTTAAGAACGCTTGTTCAAAGTGAAAGTGATTATTCTATTGCTGAATATCGTATCCTGAATGGCATGGGTAACTTGATTGAAGTTTTAAATATTGATGTTAAATATGCAAGTGTTGATATCGATTATTCAAACCAATAACAACCTCCACGCAACAAACCTAAAAGGCACCTAATTCAGGTGCCTTTTTTGTATCTACTGTTTAAGGAGTTCTGCGACAAGAAATCGGAGTAACGCGCGGTACGCTTGTGATATTGGACGGCATTGGTTTTGGCCAACCTAATCATTATTGAATGAGGAAGATAGCACTACACACTTACTTCTTTCTCACCCTCTGCTAGCCGACTTCCTAAGTAAAGGAGTCGTTAAACAGAGACTACGATGGCAAGATATAATTGCCAAAAGCCCATCGCCATAACACTCACACCGGCAAAACGTCGCACCCAGAGGTTACGTGATATTTTTGTAAAATAGAAAGCAAAAACACCCATTAATAAGGCTCTATGTGATTTGTAGTGGGTAATGCGATAATAGCACCATGAATAGTACTACTTTATTTAGCATGGCTCTTGGCCTGCAATCGCCTTGGCAAGTGAATGACATTTCGTTTTCTGATGATGGAAGCACTCGCAAAGAGCTTCACCTACATATCGGTTTTGACCGAGGCTCACGTTTTCCAGATGAGACCGGTGTCGCCTGTCCAGTGCATGACACCGTGACACGTGAGTGGCAGCATTTAAACTTCTTTGAGCACCATTGTTTTTTGCATTGTGCTGTGCCGAGGATAAAAACAACCGATGGCAAAGTGGTGACGGTTGATGTGCCGTGGTCTCGCCCTGGCAGTGGTTTTACCTTGTTGTTTGAGGCATTTGCAATGGCACTCATTGAGCGGGAAATGCCGGTAAATCGAGTGGCTGAAGTGCTAGGCGTTAACCCGCAACGGGTATGGACGCTATTTAATCACTGGATCAGTCAAGCGCGAGAAGCTGATGATTTATCCTCAATTACTCAACTTGGCGTGGACGAGACCTCATCACGTAAAGTGACATAAATACGTCACGTTRGTCGTCGTGTGTAGAGGCCTCTCGCGTCAAGTCGTCGTGT
>VCMI01000205.1 GCA_006222135.1 Thiomicrorhabdus sp.
ACACGACGCTCAATGATGACAGCGCTAACGATGTCTGACTTTCTCGTGTTAACTTTAATGAAGCGAGCGATTCTAGATGTTCGATCAACCATTGATACTAAGCTAGCGCTTGATGGAACTCCAAAAACAGTATCTAACTCCCAATCTCCAAGTCGGACGCGCTCGTCAACAATAGAAGGCCTATCATCAATGCTTGGCGCTGTGCTGAACCTGCCTCGTGTCTCATAAATACCTGCACGCTTATGATATTTTTTCTTTCTACATAAATACTGGTGTAACAAACCTCCGCTTGATTTATCTTTGTAGATAAATTGGTAAATACGTTCATGACTTATTTTTATGTTGTGGCTTATCTTAATTCGACCACTCACTTGTTCAGGGCTCCAACGCTGCTTCAAGTAGTGAATAACAAGCTCCCAGCAGTCATGAGATATTCTTTTTTTTGCTTTACTTGACCGTCTTTCGACGGCTTGTGTATGTGCAAGCAACGGTCGCCAACCACGGGATTTAATATTGCGTTTGAGTTCACGGCTAATGGTCGATTTATGACGTTTTAACTCGTCTGCGATAGTCGTAATGCTATATCCGGCACGTTTGAGTCCGTAAATGTGATATCTTTCTTCTAAGGTCAGTTGATGATATGTGCTCATTGGGCAACACCTCTTTTGTGTAGGAACTTAAAAGGTAGCTTATCAACTGGCCTTTTTCAATTCCTATAGGTGTTGCACTTACTAGTTGAATCTATGAGGTAATTCACTAAAGGAGCATCTTAGCTCTGCCAAATGAATAGGCTGATATTGGGGGAAAACACCAAACTTTAATGCTGAGGCATTACTGGAAAAAAGGAGGCTTACCTGAATAATAAAAACAGAAAACCATTTTTTAAAATTGATATTACTAATCATGAATTATTACCCCCAGATATCGATAGTTAATACTAACATGATAGCCGTCTAAGTAACGACCGACTTCTTTCAAGTTTATTCTATAGGGGGCTTTAAAAAATCTATCAGGTTTCAATACTTTATCCATGATTATACTAGGGATCTTGGCTTAAAGTTATCGGAAGGTGACCAAGCATTCTCTCAAAATAATGGCAAAATCCCCTAATACAAAACTGGTTTTTATCTTGTAAGTTTTAAGGCATATTATCCTATAATAAAAATTATCTATTTTAGAGAGTTGTGCAAAGTATGTTTATTAGTGTATTGGATATATTCAAAATCGGCATAGGCCCATCGAGTTCACATACGATGGGGCCAATGGTCGCCGCCCATGATTTTATGAGTAAGCTAAGGCAGCAACTGACAACTTTAGAGCCACAGCCTCTTCAGCTACGTTGCACTCTTAAAGGCTTTTTAGCCTTTACCGGGCACGGCCATGCGACAGACAAAGCCGTTATGTTAGGTCTGAACGGCTATCTACCACAAGCCCTTGCAGCAGCCGATGTAAAAAGCTTAACGGCCAACCTGTATCAAGCCAGCACACTGCAATTGACGACAACACAGCAAATTAACTTTAATCCTATTGAAGACATTATTTTTGATTATAGAGATCCGCTGCCGCAACACCCAAATGGTCTTATTTTCGAATGTATTAATGAACATCAACAAGTAATTTTCTCGGAAACTTACTTCTCAATTGGTGGGGGGTTTATCTCAACACTGGCTGAAATAGACCAGATTGAAGCGCCCATTAAAAACCACCCTGCCGAACAATATCCCTACCCGTTTAACTCCGCAAATTCAATGATGGAATTGGCGCTCGAGAGCAATTTATCCATTGCCGACATGAAGCAATCGAATGAACTACTGCATATTTCCGCAGAACAACTTGATCAAGCCTTACACTCTCTATGGAATGCGATGAAAACCTGCGTGGAAAATGGGCTGAATGCGAGTGGCATTTTACCAGGTGGACTCAATGTAAAACGACGCGCTAAAAATTTGTATCAACAGCTATTACACGACGAAACCCCTAATACCGTGAACGATTGGTTGTGTGCTTATGCCATGGCTGTGAATGAAGAAAATGCCGATGGCCACATGGTCGTGACAGCACCCACCAATGGTGCGGCAGGCGTTATTCCCGCCATTCTCTACTATTACATGATTCATGAAAATGGCACTTTTGAGGATGTTAAAACGTTCTTACTGACGTCGGCTGCCGTGGGTGGCCTTATCAAACATCGTAGTTCAATCTCAGGTGCAGAAGTCGGCTGCCAGGGCGAAGTCGGTTCGGCAGCGGCCATGGCTGCGGCAGGTTTGTGTGCAGCGCGAGGTGGAACGGTCATGCAAATTGAACAAGCCGCCGAAATGGCGTTAGAACATCATTTGGGTATGACGTGCGATCCGGTAAAAGGATTGGTGCAAGTACCCTGCATTGAACGCAACGGCTTTGGCGCGATTAAAGCGTTTACCGCAGCCAGTATCGCCCTTCGTGAAAGTGGTGAACACATTATGCCACTGGACAGCTGTATTGAAGCGATGAAGAAGACAGGGGAAGAGATGTCGCATAAGTACAAAGAGACTTCTCTTGGTGGCTTGGCCGTGACCTGGGTTGAGTGTTAAACGGACTTGCTACATAAACTTATGACTAAAGTCTATTAAAGACGTCTTAAAACGATTGCTGAGCAATGAAACTTAACAAAGCGATGGCTTGTTGTTTTTTGCTCGACAGAGGCTGCACCACTTCGTCTGTGGCGGTGATGAGCGTTAACGCATTATCGTTCTGCTCAAAGCCTTGAGTTTCACCGACTTGATTGGCACAAATCATATCCAGATTTTTACGTTTTAATTTGTCTTTAGCATACTCGAGAACATTCTGCGTTTCTGCCGCAAACCCCACCACAAAAGGTTTATCACTTTGCCCTGCCACCCAAGCCACAATATCAGGATTTTTAACCAACTCTAACGTCAGGTTATCTAGGCCGGGTTGTTTTTTAATTTCTGTTCCGCTGCCTGTGCCACTCTAAAATCAGCGACCGCTGCCGCACTGATAAAACAATCCACTGACGCATAGTGACTTTGTACCGCTTCAAACATCTGTAAAGCACTGCGGACATGAATGCGTTCGACATTTAAAGACGTGGCTAATTGAATCGGCCCAGTTATCACCGTGACCTTCGCCCCCAACTTGGTCGCGACTTCTGCAATGGCAAACCCCATTTTTCCAGAACTACGATTGCCAATAAAACGCACCGGATCAATGTCCTCAAAGGTAGGACCTGCTGTAATTAATAGGCTTTTACCCTGCCAAAAGCTTTTGGCAGTTGACCAGGCTGGTCAGTTTGTTTTTGCTGGGTTTTAAACTTAGTTTGAAAAGCCATTACCGCATCAAAAAT
>VCMI01000091.1 GCA_006222135.1 Thiomicrorhabdus sp.
ACACGACACACAACCTCCGCTTGATTTATCTTTGTAGATAAATTGGTAAATACGTTCATGACTTATTTTTATGTTGTGGCTTATCTTAATTCGACCACTCACTTGTTCAGGGCTCCAACGCTGCTTCAAGTAGTGAATAACAAGCTCCCAGCAGTCATGAGATATTCTTTTTTTGCTTTACTTGACCGTCTTTCGACGGCTTGTGTATGTGCAAGCAACGGTCGCCAACCACGGGATTTAATATTGCGTTTGAGTTCACGGCTAATGGTCGATTTATGACGTTTTAACTCGTCTGCGATAGTCGTAATGCTATATCCGGCACGTTTGAGTCCGTAAATGTGATATCTTTCTTCTAAGGTCAGTTGATGATATGTGCTCATTGGGCAACACCTCTTTTGTGTAGGAACTTAAAAGGTAGCTTATCAACTGGCCTTTTTCAATTCCTATAGGTGTTGCACTTACTAGTTGAATCTATGTTGGGAAAATGAATCTTGTTTAGCTCACTTTAACCTGCTTAGATTTCTTCTTTTTATCCGCGACCAGTTTTGGTAGAGTCACTTCTAAAACACCATCTTCACAGCTGGCTTTGACATTTTCGCCATCCACCCCTTCAGGTAATGTAAAACTACATTCAAACTTACCATAACTACTTTCTGAGCGATAATAACCTTTCTCTTTGACCTCTTTTTTAGATTTTCGCTCTCCAGAAATCGTGATGCGATTATCTACAACTTCCACCTTGATATCTTTCTTTTCGACACCCGGAAAATCCACATCAATATGCGCCTTCCCGCGTGTTCACCGATGGTGAAAATCCTGCCACATTGCTCTCAAAAGAAGACGAAATATCTGGAAACAAATTATGGAAACGATCTTCCATCCCTCTTAACTCATTAAGAGGATCAATCCTATTCATTAACATACCCATTTTTACTCTCCATTTATATCTATTATTTGGACTGAGTCCCTAACTTAAATTTTGAAAAAATGATTCACAATGTTTTAGCGTTACCAATTAGAAGCATATGTTCGAACCTACAAAAACGCCTTATTTCAGATCAACTTTTATTAGTAAAAATAACACCCTGTAACCGCCAAATGAATGCGACTACAACTTGAGAAGTTTAAGGCCTAGCCAAAAAATGAATAATACCGTTTTTTCACCTGTAACCAATTGATTTAATTGGGTTATATTGTTCTAATTTCGGACTCACATTTGCCTTAATATTATGGTAAAATTAGCGCACTAATTTTGTAATTAAAAGAAACTAAATTTATGTCTGAAGAATCAACTTACGACTCCTCCTCTATCAAGGTTTTAAAAGGCCTGGATGCTGTTCGCAAACGCCCTGGTATGTATATAGGGGATACAGATGATGGTTCAGGCCTTCACCACATGGTTTTCGAAGTGGTGGACAATGGTATCGATGAAGCCCTAGCCGGTCACTGTGACAAAGTTGTTGTCACAATCCATACTGACGGCTCTGTCTCAGTAACGGATAACGGTCGTGGTATTCCAGTCGGAATCCATGAAGAGGAAGGCGTTTCTGCAGCAGAAGTTATCATGACGGTACTGCATGCCGGTGGTAAGTTCGATGATAATTCCTATAAGGTTTCTGGTGGTCTACACGGTGTGGGGGTTTCAGTTGTAAACGCGCTCTCCTCCAAGCTTGATTTGATCATCAAACGTGAAGGTCATGTCTGGAAGCAGTCCTACACACATGGTGTGCCTGATGCGCCAATGGCCGCTGTTGAAGAAACCGATGAAACCGGTACCGAAATTCGTTTCTTACCAAGTACAGATACCTTTACTCAAGTTGAGTTCAGTTTTGATTACCTGCTAAAGCGTTTAAGAGAACTCTCTTTCTTAAACTCAGGCGTGCATATTGAATTAAACGATAAACGCGATGGCCGCACTGAAACTTTCCAGTTTGAAGGTGGTATTAAAGCTTTCGTTGACTATATCAACACCAATAAGCCATTAATTCATGAAAAAGCCTTCTATTTCTCTACGGTGAAAGACGACATTACGGTTGAAGTAGCCATGCAGTGGTCTGAAGCCTATAAAGAATCTATTTTCTGCTTCACCAATAACATCCCACAGCGTGATGGTGGAACTCATATGTCGGGTTTCCGTGCCGCTTTAACGCGTTCGATGAATGCCTATGCTGAAAGTTCTGGATTGGCTAAAAGATACAAAATCAACATTTCCGGTGATGATGCGCGTGAAGGTTTAGCGGCCGTAATTTCGGTTAAAGTGCCTGATCCTAAATTCTCTTCGCAAACCAAAGACAAGTTGGTCTCATCTGAAGTGAAAACGGCCGTTGAAACCGCCATGAATGAGAAGCTTTCTGAGTTCTTATTAGAAAACCCGAAAGATGCACAAGCGGTATTCGGCAAGATTGCCGATGCCGCACGTGCTCGTGAAGCGGCGCGTAAAGCCCGAGAAATGACTCGTCGTAAAGGCGCCTTGGACATTGCCGGTCTGCCAGGTAAATTGGCGGATTGCCAAGAAAAAGATCCAGCACTTTCTGAGCTGTACCTGGTGGAGGGTGACTCTGCGGGGGGCTCTGCCAAGCAGGGTCGTGATCGTCGCACGCAAGCGATTTTGCCACTTAAAGGTAAGATTCTCAATGTTGAAAAAGCCCGTTTTGACAAGATGCTGGCTTCTGTAGAAGTTGGTACTTTGATTACCGCTTTAGGGTGCGGAATTGCAGAAGAGTATAATATCGATAAACTACGTTACCACCGCATCATCATCATGACCGATGCCGATGTCGATGGTTCGCACATTCGTACGTTACTATTGACCTTCTTCTATCGCCAGTACCCTGAACTCGTTGAAAAAGGCTATATCTATATTGCGCAACCACCCCTTTATAAAGTGAAAAAAGGTAAGCAAGAAACTTATCTAAAAGATGATTCAGAATTAGAGAGTTATTTACTACAAAGTGCCATTGACGGCGCGGCCTTGTGGACTGAAGAAGGCGCACCAAGCATTCAAGGTGTTGCTTTAGAAAACCTGTCTAAAGATCACTTTAAAACACAGCATGTCTTACGTCGTTTGAGCCGTCGCTATAACAAAAGTTTCTTAGAGATGATGATTGATCATCCTCCTATTACGATTGAGTTATTGAATGACCTTGATGGCTTAAATGCTTGGATCAAAGAATTCATGCCGCAACTTAGCGCATACGGTGAATTGCATAAAGTTGAATATCAACTGAATGCAGAACCTTCAACGGAAATGGACAGCAAAGGTAAGTACCAAATTCGTTTACAACAGCGTGAACACGGCACCTTAAGCGAGAAAGTATATGATGCGGAATTCTTTGAATCTAAAGATTTTGCACAAATTGCTTCTTTTGGTCAATCACTGCAAGGCTTATTAACGGCTTCTTCCACCATTCAACGTGGTGAAAAAAGACAATCAGTTTCGACCTTTAAAGAAGCCATTGAGTGGTTATTTGGCGAAGCCAAACGTGGTCAAAATGTCCAGCGTTATAAAGGTCTAGGGGAAATGAACCCAGAGCAGCTATGGGAAACCACCATGGATGCCGAAGCACGTCGCCTATTACAAGTGACTATTCGTGATGCGCTTGCAGCGGATCAAGTCTTCACCACCTTAATGGGAGATGAGGTTGAGCCACGTCGTAACTTTATTGAAGCAAATGCGCTGCAAGTTGAAAACCTAGACGTATAAATCACGGTTCTCACAACAAATTTTGAATTTTGGAGGGTTTTAGTTTCTAATACCGTCCATCAATACTTTTATTAAATTTAAATTTTAAGAACGACCAGGCCTGGTTGTTTTTAACTTATTAGGAGACATTTATGTCAGTACAACACCCAATTGTTACCGTAACGGGCTCTTCTGGTGCCGGAACATCATTTGTAAAACGCGCCGTAGAAAAAATCTTCGACCGTGAAAGCTTAAATGTTGCCATTATTGAAGGTGACAGCTACCACAAGTACGGCCGTACTGAAATGAAAGCAAAAGTAGCGGCTTCTAAAGAAAAGGGTGGTCCGGTACTGACTCATTTCTCTGAGTACGCAAATGAATTCAATGAACTAGAAGATTTATTCAAAGAATATAAAGAAAACGCGACGGGTAAACGACGTTATTACATCCATAGTGATGAAGAAGCTGTAGAGCATAACGAACGTTTAGGCACTAACTTCTCATCGGGTGAATTTACGCCTTGGGAGTCTATCCCAGAAGGAACAGACGTTTCTTTTTACGAAGGTCTACATGGCATGGTTAAGCGTATGGATCACGGTCCAGTGGAAGGTATGCATAACGTTGCACAGTATGTTGATCTGGGCATCGGCGTCGCACCGTCAATTAACATTGAGTGGATGCAAAAAATCTACCGTGATACTTCTGAACGTCCATATTCAATTGAGCAAGTTCGCGATACGATTCTTGAGCGTATGCCTGACTATATTGAAACAATCGTACCTCAGTTCCACCGTACACACATCAACTTCCACCGTGTACCATTAATTGATACCTCTGATCCGTTTTCAACTATGTCTGAAGATGCGCCTATGGGTCCTGCACCTGAAGATTCATTAATCATCAGTCATGTTCGTCACCAGGACGTTGACATGGAAGCCGTCAAAGCTAAAATTCCAGGGGCTTTCTTACAAAGACCTGATACTTTAGTGTGTGGTGGTGAACATCTGGTAGATGTAATGGATCTAATGATGACGCCTATCATTCAAGCTCTAATTTCTAAAAAGCGTGCAGCAATGGCTAAATAAGCCTTGTATTGCATGGATTAGCGTCCAATAAAAAAGCCCGCAATTTGAAGTGACCCCCAAAAGTTGGACACCAACTCTGGGGTCACTTCAATTGCGGGCTTTTTTGTGTCTGAAAATCACGATGATAGTTAACAGCGTGATTTAAGTCAGCCTTTAAAAACGGTAAGTAACACCCGCTTGTAAAATCGGTAGGAAATCATAATCACCTACATCGTTCTTAAGTTTCGTTTCTTCGTCAGCAAGCGCGGCATTCAACGTAGCATCTTCAGAGCCATCCAAAGTACCACTTAATGCGACATCAGGTGCACCCGTGAAAATCGCACCCACTTCAAACATCGCGCCCCAGCCTACAGCAGGAGAGTGACCCCAACCTAAAGACAGCATCGGCGCACTATCCCATTCAATTGCACCGTTAATATTAACCGTGCCAGTAATATCATCATTACCAACCGTAACATCTGTACCAGTACCATTCGCTTTCAATTTAAAGCCATTAAACGCATAACCCGCAGACATAAAGAAACTCCCTGCAAAAGGATGGTAGTCCACGCTTAAACGGTGAATACCACCATCAGATTTTACATCATAAGCCACGTCGGTGTCATTCGTGCTTTCAGACAAATCCACACCTGTAGACAAAGCACCACGCACTTGGAATAAGTCGTTGATTGGGTAAGTCATTTCAAATTCCGGCCCAGAAATCAAACCGTAATTTACCGCAACACCAACCCCGTCGGCTGAGTTTGCTGAAGCGATTGATGGCATGGCCATCACTGATCCAACAATGGCTGATAAAAGTAATTTTTTCATATTGAGTTCTCTCTTGAATAAATGAGCCTTATATAATGCGATATTTTAATTCATAGATTCAACTAGTAAGTGCAACACCTATAGGAATTGAAAAAGGCCAGTTGATAAGCTACCTTTTAAGTTCCTACACAAAAGAGGTGTTGCCCAATGAGCACATATCATCAACTGACCTTAGAAGAAAGATATCACATTTACGGACTCAAACGTGCCGGATATAGCATTACGACTATCGCCAGACGAGTTAAAACGTGTCATAAATCGACCATTAGCCGTGAACTCAAACGCAATATTAAATCCCGTCGGTTGGCGACCGTTGCTTGCACATACACAAGCCAGTCGTMRWGWCGGTCAAGTAGTCGTCGTGT
>VCMI01000092.1 GCA_006222135.1 Thiomicrorhabdus sp.
ACACGACGACTAACAGCCATGGATTTAATGACATTTATCAAAGATATTAAGCGTTTTGACAAAGCAAAAAATCTAGCTAGTTTTGCGGGACTGACACCACAGATAATGCAATCTGGAACGAGCGTAAATAGCTCAAGATTGTCTAAAATGGGAAATGCTAATCTGAGGAAGTGCCTGTATATGCCAGCGATTAATGCGATGGCCTACAATACACCATTAAAGAAATTTGCAGATGGTTTGAGAGCTAGAGGCGTGGCAAGCGGAAAGATTAAAGCGGCTGTCATGCGTAAACTAATTCACATTGTGTTTGCCGTTTTAAACAGCGGCAAACCTTTTGATCCAGAATATAAGATGTGTGTTTGACTTAAAGAATCAAACACGGTATCTGGTTAGGATTGGTTTTAGGTTTTGTGGCATTATTGTGGATTGATAAAATTTGGATAGCAATAGATCATCATAGAGTCTGGTTTTGGCGCTTACGCTGGCAGGCGAGTTTGATTGCCATCGTTGCGATGTTAGCGAATGCTTTTAAATAACCAGGCCTTGTGACATAGGCGTTGAAAGCTGGTGAAACCAGATTAACGTCGATGAATTTTTATGACGTTTAAGTACAAAATGAAATGCGAAATAATAGAAGGATAGAAAATGACGAATACGAACTTAAAGACCAACTTATTAGGGACAACACTTGAGTCCTGTTCACAGGATCCACTGACAGGATTCTACCGAGATGGGCTTTGCCGTACCGATGAACAGGATCGCGGGCGTCATGTAGTGTGTGCCAAGATAACCGAGGAGTTTTTGGCATTTTCTAAACAACAAGGAAATGATTTATCAACGCCTATTCCGGGCATGTTTCCAGGATTAAAGCCGGGAGACGATTGGTGTTTATGCGCTTTACGTTGGGTAGAAGCCTTTAAAGCTGGCGTTGCGCCGAAAATACGTTTTGCCAGTACCGATGAAGCCGTTTTAAAATATGTAAGCATTGAAGAGCTCAAACCTTTTGCACTTGATTTGCATTAATGGGTGAATTCAAGCGTATTTAACCTTTACTGATTCGCAAACCCTTTTTGTTGAGTTTTTCTCGTTTATGATCGTTCAAAGGTATCTAAGCGAGTAAATTCATAATAACTATTTAACCCACTGATTCCCATGCTTTTAGTGGCCTCTAAATCTAGTCCACCATCTGATGTTTTAGGGTCGACTTGTAAAATAATCTCTTTAATTTCGCCAATAATCAGCCGAGTGTTATTTTGTTGAATCGCAATTTCTTCAACAAAATTCAAGCCGTATTTAATCTGCGATTCTTTAACAAAGGGCGCTTCAAAGCCCGCTAAAAATTCGGCCTGTAAATCGCACTCTGTAAATTCTGACTGATTTTGGGCAAATTTATAAGCCGTTAAATGGGCTTTTTTCGCAAATCCTGGATGAATGTGGTTAATGGTATAACAGCCGGTTTCTTTAATGTTTTCATAGGTATGTCTAGGGACTTCTCCGGCAGGTCGCAAGATAAAGCCAATTAGCGCAGGGTCACTGCCCAAATGCACCACCGAACTAAAGACCGCCAAATTTGTTTGACCTTGAGAATCAACCGTGCCAATCAAGTTCGCTGGTTTAATGCCGGTAATGGAGTTGATGAGGTGAATACGTTCTTTAAGCGATAAGGCTTGAATTTGTTCGAAATTAAGATGCATTGCTATTCCATTGTGAAATTCTTAACTAAGTTCATTAGTAAGTTCATAAGTAATTTTATAGTGAAGTCTGATGTGGCGACCTTAGCCAAGATCAATTGTATCGCTTAGATTGTTTAAGTCTCTCGTGGTTTCGTTAAACAGCTGGCGTACATTGACGCGCGCTTTAAGTTTGGCCGCCAGTAAATACAATCCCCCCAGTTTACGATGAAAAAACAGTGCGTCCGCCGGCGGGGTGTGCCAGTAGTCTTGTTCTAAACTTAAGGCCATGCCTTTATCTTTAATGCGTCGGGCTAAGTCGGTTTGCGCAAAGTCATAATCGCCCTCAAAACACAAAGGTTCACAGGCTTGTACAAACAGCTCAATCACCGCTGCCTTTTGCGCGGGTAAGATGCTTTGGCTAAAAAAGCCAATTTGCTCGGCGGCCTGCTCAATTTTATCCAAGTCATGGTGTTGAGCCGCGTCCATTAGGTTTAAATAGCCGTTAGAGATAGTATCGCTGTAATGTCGTGTCGCGCCAAAGTCTAACAACACAATGCGCTGGGTTTTAGGATTGAATTGATAGTTGGCAAAATTAGGATCTGTTTGAACCAGTCTAAACACAAACATCTCTTGAAACAGCAACTTAAAGAGCTGACGCATAATAAAATTACGTTCTGTTTGCGAAGCGTTTACTCGGGATTCTATGGCAACACCTTCGACAAAATCCATCGCCAAAATCGACTCACTGCTTAAGTCGGCATGCACTTTAGGCAGCGTAAAGTGTTCATCGTTGGCTAAATGCTGGCGATATTGATTTAAACAGTCCGCTTCATAATGGTAATCGGCTTCGGCGTGCAGTTGCAGCTTAGCCTCTTCTAAAATCGGCGTTAAGTTGACCGATTTTGGGATTAAACGTGACAGCTTTAATATGCTGGCTAAATTATCCACATCGCTATCAATACTGTTCTTAATGCCAGGGTATTGGATTTTTAACGCCAAATGACGACCGTCGAGAGTGTGTGCCTCATGCACCTGACCAATCGAGGCGGCCGCAACCGGGTAGAAAGAGAACTGACTAAATTGTGATTGCCAATCTTCTCCCCAGGCCTGCTCTAATTCATCCACTAACTGATTCAGTGGCATCGACTTTGCCTCTGAACGTAATTTGGACAAAATAAGCGCCAATTCTTCAGGGATTAAGTCACCTGCATCCATTGAGAGCAGTTGTCCGACTTTCATCGCCGCGCCGCGTAGCTGGGATAAATGATCAGCCAAGCGTTTGGCATTTTGTGGTGTCAGTAATAAATCCTTGGTGTTCGGGCGCTGACCTTTCACGAGTTGTTTAGTGCCTTGCGCTAACATACTGCTGGCTACGCCACCCACTAGTTGACCCATTTTACTAATTCGGCTCAAGCGACTTGTAGGAATAGGGGCCGATTCTATTTTTTGGATATTCGGTTTTGTGGGTGACATGGTGTGCTCATTTTAAATTTTAAGGATGTGTTTGTTAACGGGTTATTTGAGTTAATAAAAATATTATACATTAATGATTAATTAGTTATACAGTCCGTATCGTTTATGTATAGTATTACCCTTTGAAGCTTATAAAAATTTAAAGGAAAGAAATGTCTGACGTCATTAATCAAACACCACTCGCACAAGTACGGAAAGGTAATCTACCTGAACTTGCCTCTGATTCGTTCACGGCGTTTATTTTAGGCGCCAGTGGCGGGATTGGGCATGCGATGGTATTGGAAATACTTGAACAACAGCCGAATGCTCAAATCTATCGATTTGCTCGAACCTTGACAAATTTACCGCCAATCAATACCACCAGGCCTGGTCAAGTTTTGGACTACGCTTGGGATTTGAGACAACCAGAAGCGTTTGCTAATACTTTAATTGAGATCAAGTCGAAAATGAAAGTTGCTACTTTGCCATTAGATTTGGTATTAATTGCCAGCGGTTTTTTGCATGATGCAACACAGCAACCTGAGAAGTCTTATAAACAGTTAACCAGTGAGGCTTTAATGAGAAGTTATCAGTTAAATGCCGTGGGTCCTATTCTGACTTTACAGGCATTACTGGAGCAGATGGACTTAAAACAACCTTGTAAAATCGGCGTGTTATCCGCCAGAGTGGGGAGTATCAGTGATAACCGTATGGGAGGGTGGCATGCTTACCGAGCGAGTAAAGCGGCTTTGAATATGTTATTGAAAAACTTGTCGATTGAGTTGGTGAGAAAACGTGCCGCTATTACTTTGGTGGGGTTACAACCTGGCACAACGCAAACGGCTTTATCAAAACCGTTTACCAAACGATTAGACGCCGCTCTTTTACAAACCCCACAATTTACGGCTGAGTCTTTGTATCACGTATTAGCGGAGTTAACTCCCGAGCAGAGCGGTCATTTATTTGATTTTAATGGAGAGAGGTTTGAGCCTTAAGCCTTAAGGATTTAATTAAGGGTTTAGATTTACCGGTATAAGACGAAAGACCGATAGCAACCCGTTATAAATGCGTCGATGCTCACGCTAAGCGTGGAAGCAAGTAAGCTTGAAAATATAAAAAAGTCACCAGGCCTGGTGGTTTTAAGGCTCTTTATTGAGATTTAGATTGGGTTGCAGTTGTTTTTCATGCTGCTCGATACTCCAAGGTAATAACTCGGCGGAATGGTGTAGTTTGTGTAGATAGTGTTCAAAGTGGTTCAAGATATCGCTAATCATATTGTGGCGATCGTAACCATATACATCATAAGCTTCTCCGCCTTCTCTTAAATAGACCTCAGCCCGGTAATAAAGTGCTTCTTCTGTTTCTAGTCGTCGTGT
>VCMI01000093.1 GCA_006222135.1 Thiomicrorhabdus sp.
ACACGACGACTCTACGGCTTCTTTTCTTTCGGGTGAATACTTGGACATTTAATACCACTTTCCGCCCACTGTTTAAGTTTAACTTTTATGAMAYGAMGACCGGACAACTATCCTGACACAGGGGGAATCTATGACTTAAAAAACCGCACTTGTTGCGGTTTTTTAATGCCTGCTAAAAGCCTATAGTCTCTCAAGCAAACTTTTTAAAGAACATCGATTATATTGACCAGGCCTGGTTACATCGGATAAACAGAGATGCCTGTACAGCAAGCAATATGAAAATAGTGGCATTACACAATGATGAGTTTGAAGTCGAGGATCTAATAACAAGACCCAGAAACGAAAAAAGCCACTATGAATTAATTCATAGTGGCTTTTAACTAGCCTAAACTAGCTTTATATGGCGGTCCTGAAGAGATTTGAACTCTCGGCCTCCCACGTGACAGGCGGGCGCTCTAACCAGCTGAGCTACAGGACCAAATTGGTGGGTGATACTGGGCTCGAACCAGTGACCCTCGCCTTGTAAGGGCGATGCTCTCCCAGCTGAGCTAATCACCCTGGGTTTACTATAAGGCGTCTTACAATTGCACTTTATAGTTGTTACGCTAACGTCCCGAAGGGAGTTAGCGTAACAAGCAGACTCATAAATAATATAAGTTCACTTTAAATATGGCGGTCCTGAAGAGATTTGAACTCTCGGCCTCCCACGTGACAGGCGGGCGCTCTAACCAGCTGAGCTACAGGACCAAATTGGTGGGTGATACTGGGCTCGAACCAGTGACCCTCGCCTTGTAAGGGCGATGCTCTCCCAGCTGAGCTAATCACCCTAATTAAGTTTAACCCTTGGTAAGAAAACTTACTCAAAGTCGTTGTACTCAATCGATGAGGCGTATTATAGAGAGCTATGGCAACATGTCAATCATGTTTTTGATGTTTTTAGCATATTTTTAAAGGTGCTTCGTTAACCGCTTGTTTTATTGCAGTATATCTAAACTTAGCAAACTGAATTGATGTGTGATGATCAGCTTTTCAGAGCCCTAAAAGCAACAAAACCCTTAATAAATAAGGGCTTTGATACGAGCTTTGTAGTGTTAAAGCGGAATAATTATCCGTTTACACTATCCTTAAGCGCTTTACCTGCTGTGAACTTAGGTACTCTAGCGGCTGGAATTTGCATCTCAGCACCAGTTTGTGGGTTACGGCCAGTACGAGCGGCACGATCACCTACTTTAAAAGTACCAAAACCGATGATTGCAACAGAATCACCCTTGGTCATTGCACCAGTAATTGAAGCAACAGTTGCATCTAATGCTTTTGCCGCGTCTGCTTTAGTTAAACCAGCTGTTTCTGCAATTGAACTTACTAATTCAAATTTATTCATTGTTTTCTCCATGACTATTTTAAAGTTTTATATGTATCCACCGCTTTGGGTACAGCATTTATAGCAATCAACCACGAAGGGTGTCAAGCAAAAACGTGATTTTTTCGTAATTAATGATGATTTGTACTGTTTTCAGGGCCTTTTTCACTTTCAGGCTCTTTAAACACGCCACTCTTAGCATCAGCATCTAATGGCTTTGGCTTCTCTGTTAAAGCCAATTCCAAAACTTCATCGACCCACTGTACAGGACGAATATCAAGCTGGCTTTTAACCTCTTCAGGCACATCCGCTAAATCTCGTACGTTGTTATGCGGAATGAGTACCATCTTAATACCAGCACGTAAAGCGGCCAACAGCTTCTCTTTAAGACCACCAATAGGCAAGACCTCACCTCTGAGTGTAATTTCCCCTGTCATGGCAACATCAGCCCTTACAGGAATTCCTGTAAAAACTGAAGTAATTGCGGTACAAATAGCAATACCAGCACTAGGGCCATCTTTTTTAATAGCACCCTCAGGGAAATGCAAGTGAAGATCAAATTTCTCATAAAAGTTAGACTCTAACCCCAATGTATTTGATCGACTGCGAATGACGCTCATAGCCGTCTGCACAGACTCTTGCATCACACTGCCTAGTTGCCCGGTACTGTCTAACTTACCCTTACCAGGCATCGCTGTGGCTTCAATTCTAAGTAATTCACCACCCACTCTCGTCCAAGCTAAGCCTGCAACCTGTCCAATGCGGTTCATCTCATCAACTAAACCAATACGATAACGAGCCACACCAAGATACTCTTCTAAATCATCTGGCGTCACTATGATTTTACCTGAGACTTCATGGGTCACTAACTTTTTGACCGCCTTACGGCAAATCTTAGCTAGCTCACGTGCTAATAAACGCACCCCTGCCTCACGCGTATAACATTGAATAATCGCCTTAATAGAGGACTCTTGAATCTCTATCTCACCTTTTTTGAGTCCGTGTTCCCTTTCTGCTTTAGGCAGCAAGTGTTGCATTGCAATGTTAAGCTTTTCCGGCTCGGTATAACCTGAAAGGTTAATCACTTCCATACGATCTAATAACGCTTCCGGAATATCCATTGAGTTAGAGGTTGCGACAAACATCACATCAGATAGATCGTAATCAACTTCCAAGTAATTATCATTAAAAGTAGAGTTTTGTTCAGGATCAAGCACCTCTAAAAGTGCTGAAGCCGGATCACCACGCATATCACTCGATATTTTATCAATTTCATCGAGTAAGAAAAGTGGGTTCTTAGTGCCTGCCGTTTGCATTTTTTGGATAATTTTACCGGGCAAAGCACCAATATAAGTTTTTCGATGCCCACGGATCTCGGCTTCATCGCGAACACCACCTAATGACATACGCACATACTTACGATTAGTCGCTTCTGCAATAGAATGCGCCAGCGTAGTTTTACCGACACCTGGAGGTCCTACAAGGCACAATATAGGCCCTTTCATCTTACGAACACGTTGTTGCACCGCTAGATACTCGATAATGCGCTCTTTGACCTTATCAAGACCAAAATGCTCAGCATCCAAGAAAGCCTGGCTTTTATTCAGGTCTTTGGAAACACGACTGCGTTTCTTCCAAGGAATACCCAACAACCAGTCCAAGTAATTTCTGACCACAGTTGCTTCAGAGGATTGTGCTGGCATCATCTTTAATTTTTTAAGCTCTGTTTTGGCCTTAGTTTTAGCTTCTTCTGACAAACCAACTTCTTCAATGCGTGCGACGAACTGATCATATTCATTAAGAACGGTTTCATCGCCTTCGGCAAGCTCACTATGAATCGCTTTGATTTTTTCATTTAAGTAATATTCACGTTGCGTCTTATCCATTTGGTTTTTAACACGCGTAGTGATCCGTTTTTCAGATTCTAAAAGCTCTAATTCGGTCTCGACCATCGCTAACATACGCTCCAAACGCGCATTAATCGAAGTAATTTCCAATAACGACTGTTTATCACTAACGTTCAAATTAACATTCGCTGAAATTAGATCCACCATACGTTCAGGGTTCTCTTCTTTCTGAACGGAAGTCTTTACCTCTGCTGGGACTTTCTTTTTTAAGTCAGAAAATCTTGAAAACTGGGTTCTTAAGGTTCTCATTAAAGCTTGAGTATCGGCATCGGCGGGTTCACTGGCAATAATTTCGCTAATATCTCCAAGCAGAACTACGCCTTCATTGTGCAAACTCGTTAATTCAAAGCGTTGAATTCCCTCAACCAAAACTTTAACAGTCCCATCAGGTAATTTTAATAACTGCAGGATACTTGCCATGGTACCCACTGAGTAGAGGTCTTCTAATGTCGGAACATCCTGCTCAGCGCTTTTCTGTGCCACCAAAAAAATCTGTTTGTCGCCATTCATGGCTTCATTGAGAGCATGAATGGACTTTTCTCTGCCGACAAACAAGGGCATGACATTACCAGGAAAGACGACAACATCTCTTAAAGGCAGCACCAATACATTCATTTTCATACTTATTTGATCCATATCCATTTTTATCCTCTCATGCGAAATTGAACCACAACAAATTTCACCTTAAAAAAAACCCAGGCAAGCTGGGTTTTAAAACATTATCGCACTCAATAATCGTGCTTTGTTTAAAACAGTGCTATTCGCTTGATGCCTTTTTCGGCATCTCATCTTGATAGACCAACAGAGGGGGTTTCTTCCCTTGGATGACTGCTTTATTAATAACGACTTTAGCGACATTTTTCAAGCTTGGTAAATCATACATTGTATCCAGCAATAAAAGTTCCAAGATTGATCGTAGACCACGTGCCCCTGTTTTACGGGCTATGGCTAACTTAGCAATTTCAGTTAAAGCGTCTTTTCTAAACTGTAATTCGGCACCTTCCAACTCAAACATTTTCTGAAACTGCTTGACGAGTGCATTTTTAGGTTCAGTCAAAATCTTAACTAACGCTTCTTCATCCAACTCTTCTAAAGAAGTAATCACCGGTAAACGTCCGACAAATTCAGGAATCAAACCAAACTTGATTAAATCTTCCGGTTCTATTTTTTGAAATTTTTGAGAAATCGTCAGTTTGTTTTCAGCGGTTTTAACATCTGCTGAGAAACCAATACCTATATTGGTTTCAGTACGCTGATCAATAATCTTATCTAAACCATCAAAAGCTCCACCCACGATAAATAGGATTTTAGACGTATCAACTTGAATCATATCTTGGTTAGGATGCTTGCGCCCACCTTGTGGTGGA
The DNA here is from genome assembly GCA_006222135.1 of Thiomicrorhabdus sp. Lineage (GTDB taxonomy): Bacteria > Pseudomonadota > Gammaproteobacteria > Thiomicrospirales > Thiomicrospiraceae > Thiomicrorhabdus. The sequence goes on from VCMI01000093.1 coordinate 4,635, forward strand.
ACTGAAGCAACGGTACCTTCTATCAACTTCAATAACGCTTGCTGAACACCTTCACCGGAGACATCTCTAGTGATCGATGGATTTTCAGATTTACGAGTAATCTTATCAATCTCATCAATGTAAATAATTCCACGTTCTGCTTTCTCTGGGTCATTATCACAATGCTGCAATAATTTTAGAACAATACTTTCAACATCTTCACCCACATAACCGGCTTCCGTTAAGGTGGTTGCATCCGCAATTGCAAATGGCACATCTAATAGGCGAGCAAGAGTCTGTGCTAAAAGAGTCTTACCAGAACCCGTAGGTCCAATCAGTAAAATATTACTTTTCGTCAGTTCAACATCATCTTTAGTATTCGCGTTTTTTAGGCGCTTATAATGATTATAAACGGCCACTGACAGCACTTTTTTCGACTGATACTGGCCGATGACATAATCATCCAAAATGGCCGTAATCTCATGCGGGGTTGGTAAATTATCCAACTCGAATTGGCTCATTTCTTCTTCGCCAAATTCTTCGCGTAAAATATCGTTACACAACTCAACACACTCATCACAAATGTAAACCGATGGGCCTGCTATTAATTTTCTAACTTCATCCTGCGTTTTACCACAAAACGAACAATCTAAAGTCTTGTCTTCGCTCATTCTTCTCAATCCTATCGATTCGTTAATACTTTATCAATCAAACCATAATCACAAGCTTGTTGCGAACTCATAAAGTTATCACGGTCCGTATCTTTTTCAATTGTTTCCATTGGTTGCCCAGTGTGCTCAGCCAAGGCTCTATTCAACTTGTCTTTAATTTGCATAATTTCTTGTGCATGAATCTGAATATCACTTGCCTGGCCTTGAAAACCACCTAAAGGCTGGTGAATCATGACTCGTGAATTTGGTAGAGCAAAACGCTTACCTTTCTCACCTGCCGACAACAAGAATGAACCCATACTAGCCGCCTGACCAATACACATAGTGCTAACATTTGGTTTAATAAAGCGCATAGTGTCATAGATAGCCATACCGGCCGTGACACTACCACCAGGTGAATTGATGTACAAATGAATATCTTTCTCTGGATTTTCTGATTCCAAAAACAGCATTTGAGCAACAATCAAGTTCGCCATATGGTCTTCAACTTGGCCTACTAAAAAGATAACGCGCTCTTTTAAAAGTCTAGAGTAAATATCATACGAGCGTTCGCCACGGCTAGTCTGCTCGACGACCATTGGTACTAATGCATTGTTAGTCATATTATCCATATTCTGTATTTCATCCTATTTGAAGGCTACTGGAGACCTTTGCACGAACTTAGTGAACGAATAAAAAGGGTTAAAATCATACTGATTTTCGTTGAAAAATTTGGAAATAACGCTCAATTTCCTGTTTTTTCTACCGCAATTAGTGCAACTTTACCGCATTCCTAAGATATGCAAAATTCTCGTTTGATTATTTAAGGTGTATCTTAGCTTTTTCTGAAGCAAAAAAAACTTAACCCCACCGACAAATCGAAGATTTATCACAAGGATTAAGTTTTCGAGTAAATCTTAGCAGGCTAAGATCAAACTACAGCCAAAATTAAGCAGCTGGAGTGATTACTTCATCAAAGCTTTTAGTGACTTCAGTCACTTTAGCTTCCGCTAAGATTTTGGTAGCCACTTTACCTTCAACTAAGATAGCACGAATTTCATTCTTAGCGCCTGGGTTTTCTGAGTACCAGTTAACGACTTCAGAAGGATCTTCATAAGAAGAAGCTTGCTCAGCAATATAAGCATTCACTTCGTCATCCGTTGCTTCAAGCTTATTCAAATTAATGATATCACCTAGAATCAAGCCTAACTTAACACGCTTTTTAGCTTCTTCGTGGAAATGCTCTGCTTCGATATTAACATCTGCAGGATTCATTCCTTGCTGTTGAGCATTTTGCACAGCGCGATCCATCAAGCTTTTAACTTCTTGCTCCATAAGTGACTTAGGAATCTCAACGTCAACCACTTCTTGTAAAGAGTCTAATACAGCCGTACGATTTTTACTTTCAACAGCGCGTTGCAATTCTTTAGTCATGCTGTCTTTGATTTCAGTCTTAAGAGCCTCTTCAGTCCCTGCTTCAACACCGAAAGATTGTACAAATTCTTCATCAATTTCAGGCAATACTTTTGTCATCACAGAGTGAACCGTGATATCAAAGGTAGCCGTCTTACCTTTTAAAGTTTCTGAATGGTATTCTTCAGGAAAAGTAACTTCTATGACTTTCTCTTCGCCTTTTTTCATACCAATGATTTGGTCTTCAAAACCAGGAATCATTCGGCCAGAACCTAACTCAAGCGGCGCATCTTTTGCTGCGCCACCGTCAAACTCTACACCGTCAATCTTACCAACGAAATCGATAATAACCTGCTCGCCTTTTTTAGCTTTCTTAGCGGCACTTTTCGATGGCTTCCATGCCATACGCTGTTCGCGTAGACGAGTGATCATAGTCTCAACGTCTGCATCAGTGACTTCAGCATTGATTGCTTCAACGGTAATACCGCTGAATTCTGGCAATGTAATCTCTGGATAAACATCAAAACGTGCTGTGAATTTTACCTGCCCATCAGCATCATTTAAGTCATCAAACATCGGATGACCAGCCACTTTTAATGATTCTTGATCAACGGCATCATAAAATGCCTTCTGTAAGGCTTCACCCATCATTTCTTGGTTTATTTGCGTCCCGTGACGCTTCTTAACAACGTTTAATGGCACCTTCCCTGAGCGAAAACCATCCATTTTGATAGTGCGACGAATCTCGTTTAAACGCTTTTCTACGCTTGCATTTAGGTCTGACGATGGAAATGTGACCGTCATCTTATGCTCAAGACCTTGTTCTGGTTTTTCTACAGTTACTTGCATATTAAATCTCAAAGTTGATGTTTAAAATTGGTAAATCAGTTAATTCGTATTAACTAAAAATCAGGTTCAAAATTATACTGATTTCACCCTTAAAGTGGAAGTAAAACCGTCAAAAATGCCTAAATATTGAATAAAAACAATATTTAGGCATAGATTCATCTTGTGTAAACGTCAAAAAATGCTAAAATCTTTATCAAATTATCTTATAGGCGACAAAGTTTTTTACATAAATACTTCGCGCCTCAAGACTCTCTCGAACAAAGGATTTCAAATGAATATTGAACGTATGGTTTTATTAGTCGCAGGCTTTATGGTTCTAGCAAGCGCCATCTTAACGGTTTGGCACACAGTAGAATGGATTTATCTTGCCGGCTTCGTTGGTGCAAACCTTATGTTCTCAGCTATGACTGGCTTCTGTCCAATGGTTTTAATCCTACGTAAACTTGGATTTAAGCATGGAAACACTTTTAAATAAGCTTTAAGAAAACAAAACTTATTACAAAAAAGGCCTGTCACTCAATATGACAGGCCTTTTTTATTTTGATAATTTAATTTAAAACACTCGTTACTTTATTGTATTAAGCCTCACTAAGTTCAGCTTCTACGATTTCTTTTTCGGTTTCTAGCTGTTCCTGCAATTCTAACCACTCCATTTCGCACTCATCGATAGCGCCCTCGCACTCTGCCTGAGACTTAATGCATTCCGCTAATTTAGCTTTATTTTCAACTTCATATAAACTACTGTCTTCCATCAAAGCATGATACTCAGCCTGTTTGGCCTGCAATGACTCTAACTGGCGTTCTATCTTCTTAATCGTTTGAGTCATCGGTTTAAGGCGTGCATCCACCTTTTTTCTCTGCGTTGCATTGATTTGACGGGCTTGTTTTTAGTTTGACCAGGCCTGGTCTCTTTAGATTCAATCTCAACTTGCTTCAACTGTTTAAGGCGCGCTTGAAGGTAGGTATCTAAATCCCCGACAAAACGTGAAACTTCACCACCATGTACCCACCAATACTGATCAGCAATACTGGTCAATAGATGTTTATCATGCGTGACGACAATTAAGGCGCCCGTAAAATCTTGTAACGCCATATCTAAAGCATCACGAGTTTCCATGTCCAAATTGTTAGTCGGCTCATCTAAAATAATTAAATTTGGTTTTTGAAAAACAATCATTGCCAGCGCTAAACGCGCTTTTTCGCCACCCGAAAAATGCTTAATAGTGTCCAAGCACTGAGTATTTGAAAAACCAAACCCCCCTAAGAAATTACGAGCTTCCTGATCTGTCGGTGTCTCTGGCAACATTAACAAGTGCTGCAAGGGACTCTTTTCTAAAATCAATGATTCTAGTTGGTGTTGAGCAAAATACCCGAACTTAACGCCCTTATTGATTTGGATTTTACCACTGCTCGGCTTTAAATCGCCGACCAACAATTTAATCAAGGTTGACTTACCCGAACCATTAACCCCGACCAAACCAATACGATCACCCGCACGCAACACCAACTTAACAGAGTCTAAAATAGGTTTTTGCGGATATGAAAAACTGGCCGACTCCACTGACAACATAGGATCAGGTTGATGCAAAGGTGGAATAAATTCAAAATGAAAAGGATTGGATGCCTGAACCGCTGCAACGGACTCCATACGCTCCAATGCTTTTACACGGCTTTGCGCTTGCTTGGCTTTAGAAGCGGTGGCTTTAAATCGCTCAATAAAGGTTTTTAGGTGCTGCATCTGTTGCTTTTGCTTCTCATGCAGAGACTGCTGTTGCATCAACTGTTCATTACGCTGACGCTCAAAAGAGGCGAAGTTACCCGAATAGAAGGTGATTTTTTGATCATGGATATGCGCAATACCCTGCACCGATTGGTCCAGAAAATCACGATCATGGGAAATAATTAGAATTGCGCCTTCATAGGATTTTAACCATTGCTCTAGCCAAGCAACCGCTTCAGTCGTCGTGT